>NZ_JBHVVI010000005.1:0-169285 GCF_042883685.1 Kitasatospora sp. NPDC058190 | reverse complement strand
GCCTGCTCCACCGGGGCGCGGCCCGCAGGCGGGGCGGCCGGGGTGCCGGGCGTGGCGAGCATGGTGGGCGCCTGCTCCACCGGGGCGCCGCCCGTAGGCGCGGCGGCCGGGGCACCGGGCAGGCCCATCAGTCCGGGCATGGCGTCCGGCGGCGCGAGCAGCGTCGGCGCCGGCTCGGCCGCCGCGGCGGGCACCGGGGCCGGCGGGGCGGCGGGCGGCGCGGCCGGGGGCTGGGCGGCGGACGGCGGGATCGGAGGCATGCCGTAGCCACCGCTGCCCGGGGGCATCAGCATGGTCGCGGCCTCGGCCCCGGCCGGGGCGGGCGTGTCGGGCAGGTCCGAGCCGGAGGTGCGCAGGCCCTCGGACATCAGGACGGTCGCCGCCTCGGCGCCGAGCGGAGCGTTCGGCACCACCGGCGCGACCGGCGGCGGCACGGGCGCGGCGGCCGGGGGCTGCGGCACGGGCGGGGCGAGCATGGTCGGCGCGTCCCCGGCGGGCCGGTCGGAGACCGGCGGCTCGGTCAGCACGGCGGGTGCGGGTGGCACCGGCAAGGGCGCGGGCGGCACCGGCACCGGCGGCTCCTCGGCGGCAACCGGACCGGCAACCGGCGCCGGAGCCGGAGCGGCGGCGGCAGCCGGAGCGGCCGCGCCGCCCAGCTTCTCCGCCTCCGCCGCGATCGCCGCGGCCCCCGCCTCCTGCAGCCACTGCGGCGGGCTGAGCAGGAAGGAGGTGGCCTCCACCGGCCCCGGTGCGGGCTTCGCCGCCCCGGCCGGGTTGGCCGCGACCGGCCGCCCGTAGATCTCCTCGTACTGCCGGACCACCTCGTTGACCGGCAGCGCCGGCCACAGCGTGCTGGCGCCCGAGTCCCGGGCGATCACCAGCCGCGCCTCACCCGAGCCGACCTGGTCCGCCCCGGCCGCGCCGCCGTCCGGACCGGCGGTCGTGTCCGCGGGCGCGACCGCCCAGCAGACGAAGCCCAGGTCGAACTCCCGGACCCGCACCTCGCGCTGCTGCGAGCGCGGCACGCCGCCGTTGATCCACTCCTCGGCGAGCTCCTGCGCCTGCGCGTACGTCACCACGCCCGGTTCACCCCTGTCCGCATCCTCTTCGTCCCCCGTTCCACCTGCACCCCGGCGCCCACGCGCGTCAGCCCACCGGGACGGCGCGGGCGAACCCGCCGTCCACCATCAGCTCCGCGACCGTCTCCAGCTCCGGCGGACTGCCGGCCAGCCGCAGCAGGAAGGCGTCGAAGTCGTCCCCGCAGGGCAGCAGCAGCCGGGCGCAGCGGTCCTCGGGGGCCTCCGGGGCGCCTGTGTCGCGGGCGTCGTCGTACAGGTGGAACCAGACCGAGCCGATCCGGTCGCCGCGCACCTTGAGTGCGACGATGCCGCCCTGCACGTAGGCGATGCCCAGGTAGTCCTTGGTGAGGTGGTCGCGCAGGCACTTGTTGGCGTACACGACGTCCTCGACGCCGTACTCCTCGCTGAGGGTCAGGAACGGCTGGTCGAACAGCATGCCGAGCTCGGTGTCCAGCGCCACCCCGACCGGGCCGCGGCCGCCGCCCAGCTTGAGGAAGGTGCGGTAGGCGCCGGGCAGCCGGTAGCCGAGACGCTCCTCGGCGCGCTGCACCAGGTCCTCGGGGACGCCGATCGGGTCGCCGCCGTCCCTGGCCAGCGAGAAGTGGACGGGCCGGCGCTCCTGCAGCGGGCGGGTGCCGCGGCGGGAGTGGTCGGCGGGCGAGGTGGCCAGGCCGCCGTGGTGCCGCAGCAGGGCCTTGACCTCGACCGGGACGAGCTCCATCCGCCGCCAGCCGGGGGCGGCCCGGCCGACCGCGTGGTGCCAGGTCCAGCCGGGCGGGGTGGCCACCGCGGTCTCCAGGTCGGCCCAGAGCGGGTGGCCCTGGGTGAACAGCGCGGCGTTGGCCGAGACGTAGTCGGTCAGCCGCAGTTCGTCCACGCCGAAGCCCTCCGGCGGGTCGGCGACCTCGGCCGCCGCGGCGGCGTACGGACCGAAGTCCGGATAGCCGGACTCGTCCACCCGGACCCCGGCCGGGTGCCGCTCCGCGCGGACCGGATCCGGGAACTGCACCACCTGACCTGCGTACGCCGCGTTCGGTGCGGCGGTGACGCCGGGCCGACCTGTCGTCATCTGGGAGCCCCCACTGGCTGCTGCAAATTCTCGGTGCGCTTGCTGGGCACCAGCCTATTGGGTCACCCGGCCGGCCGGACCCCCGCATCCAGCCCCTCCCAAGACCTCCGCCACTCCCTTCCGCCGGGTCCGCGTGGGGTGTGGCGGCCGTAGGCGGACCGGGACGGGGAGGTGCACCCGGCGTCGATCCCGGTGGCCGGCCGGACGTCGGTCCGCGGGGCGTCCGGCCGGGAGTTGGGGCCGAACCGCTCGTGTCGGCCCTCCTCCCGCGCGCCGCGCCCTCCGACCATCCGTACGGCATCGGCGAGTTCACCGCCGGACGGCCGTCGGCCACCCGCAACGGTTCCTCCGTCGACGCGAGTTGACCGAGCCGGCGGCCGGGGCGCGCGCCCGTCGGCTCGCTGCCGGAACCGTAGCGACCTCGGCGGCCGCCCGGGGGCGGTTTCGGTAAATCGGCGGACAAGTCGTGACGGCGGTGTGCGGATCCGGTCGGGGTCGGGCCAGGATGCCGACGGGCGCCCGGGCCGATCCGCCAACGGCCGTACGGGCGTTCGGCCGTGCCCGCACCCCGGTTGTGCGCTTGTCGGTGTCAAATGACAGGCTTGCTCCGGACCAACAGGAACCAACAGGGACCGGACCGCCGGGAACGAGGAGGAGGACACCGCATGACCACCGGTGAGCCGGCGGGCCCGCCTGTGCTGCGCCACCACCGCGACAGCCTGCTGCCCGCCGTCGCCGCCGCGCTGTCACTCAAGGGCGGCGAGGTGCACACCCTGGCGGGCGACAAGGACGAGCGGCGCCCGGTCCTGCACCCGCTGGTCGGCGAGTTCCTGGACACCCTGCCGGTCGAGGCCCGCGAGCGGTTCACCGGCCGCTGCCCGGAGGCCGTCCTGCTCTCCCAGTACCTGACCACGGTCGACGGCAGGCGCTCCAAGCGCGCGGCCCGCAAGCCGATGAGCCTGAACGAGGCCCGCAAGGCGCTCAAGGGCGCCCGGATGACGACCGTCCGGATCCGCGAGGAGGGCGACCCGGCACACGGCACGCACGCCCCGCCGTGCCGCTCCTGTGCGCCGATGCTGGAGCACTTCACGGTGCAGAGCGTCGCCGTCGGACCGCCCGCGCGCTGACCGGCCGCGCGCCGGCCGCCGCCCTTCGTACGTTCCCTGTCCCCGAGCCCCGGAGTCCGCCCTGAATCCGCCCAGCCCGCCCCCGCCCCCGGCCCCGGCCACCCTGTCCGCGACCGGCACCCTCGGGCGGACCCGCCCGCGCTTCCCCGCCGACGTCGCCGCCGAGCTCAAGGCGGCCGGCTGGCACCCCGGCCGCTGGCAGATCCGGCAGGCCGAGGAGTGGGCCGACACCCTGGCGGGGTACGGCGGGTCCGGCGGCGTCCAGCACGCGGTGTTCCCCGCGGCGGTCGAGGCCTGGGCCGAGTTCGGCGCCCTCGCCTTCGACCTGTCCGGCCCGGGCCGCCAGCTGGCCCGCACCCCGTTCCTGATCGACCCGCTGTGCGGACTGCACCAGCCGCGCACCCTGTTCGACCTCGGCCGGGCACTGGGCACCCGGCTCGCCCCGCTCGGCGAGGAGGCGTACGGGCAGGCGCTGCTGGCCGTCGACGAGGAGGGCCGGGTCTACAGCCTGGACCACACCGGCGAGTGGTTCCTCGGCCACGGCATCGACCAGGCGATCAGCACCCTGGTCCTGGGCACCGCCCCGGAACGGCTGCGCACCGCGGAGGAGCACTCCTAGCCCGAGCGGTCCGTCCCAGCCCGAGCGGTCCGTCCTAGCCCAGCCGGTCCGTCCGGACCGCCAGCCGGGACGGCAGCACCGCCTCGACCCGGAACCCGCCGTCCGCCTCCGGCCCGGCCGAGAAGGTGCCGCCCAGCGCGACCACCCGCTCCCGCATCCCGACCAGCCCGTTGCCGCCGCTGGGCAGCTGCGCCGCACCCCGCTCACCGCCGGGACAGGCGTTGACCACGCTCACCCGCACCCCGTTCGGCGCGTACGCGAGCAGCACGGACACCTGCGCCCCGCCCGCGTGCTTGTGCGCGTTGGTCAGCCCCTCCTGGACGACCCGGTACGCGGTCTGCTCGGCCTCGCCGGTGAACTCCTGCCGGCTGCCGCTGACCGTCAGGGTCACCGCCATCCCGGCCGCCCGGGACTGGTCGACCAGCCGGGGCAGTCCGGCCAGCGAGTCCGGCTCCGGCTGCCGCTCGTCGTCCATCCGCAGCACGCCGAGGATCTCGCGCAGCTCGTTCAGCGCCTGCCGGCCCACCTCGCCCATCAACTTGGCGCTCTGCGCGGCCTTCTCCGGGTCCTTGGCGACGATCCGCTCCAGCGCCCCGGCGTGCACCACCATCAGCGACACCCGGTGCGCCACCACGTCGTGCATCTCCCGGGCGATCCGGGTGCGCTCCTCCAGCCGGGCCCGGCGGGCGCGTTCCTGCGCCTGCTCGGCGAGCAGGTCCAGTTCGGTCTCCAGGCCGTGCGCGCGGTCCTTGAGCGACTCGATCAGCCGCCGCCGCGCCCCCACGTACAGTCCGGTGACCACCGGGGGGACGGTCAGCCCGACCGCCACCAGCACCGCTATCAGCACCTGGACCCAGAGCGCCGGCTGCTCCACCGTCGAGTCGCCCGGCGTCAGCATCGACACCATCATCACCGCGACCGCCTCGGCGAAGGCGAGCACCGACAGCGCCACCACCCGCCAGCGCCGCGAGGGCCACTCCCAGGTCTCCGCCAGCGTGTAGAGGGACACCACCAGCAGCAGCACCCCGAGCATCCCGGGCATCAGCACCAGGGTCACCAGCACCGGTACGGCCGGCCACCGACGGCGCAGCACCAGCGAGCCGCCCGCCAGCGTGCCGAGCACCGCGACCGCGACCGTGCCCGCGCCCGACAAGCTCACCCGGGCGCCCAGGAAGGCGATCGTGCTGGCCGAGCACTCCAGCGCGGCCAGCAGCGCCAGCGCGATGTCCAGGAAGGCGCTGCGCGGCCGCTTCCACCACCAGAACGACCGGACCGGCGCGCGCTCCCCAGGCGACTTGCTCATGCGTGACAGCCTAAGCCGCAACCCCCTCCCTTCCCCACCGAGATGATCCGGCACACCTCGCGGACCGCTCAAGTGGTCCAGACCACAGGGGTTTCTCGGCCGGCCTGTCCGCCATCCGGCCACCTCTCGGACAGCGACCGCCCCGAGACCTATGCTGGTCGCGTCGGACAGCGCGGTCCGCACGCGTCACACCCGCCACACTGCGCGTGGACCTGTGACGATGAGCCGTTGCCGAACCCCACCACCACAGGGAGCCAGCCGTGACCGCTCCGGTCCCCACCCCGGCGGACAGTCCCACTGTCCTCGCCGCCGGCGCAGCCGCAGACAACTCGGCCCTGCGCGCGGACATCCGCCGCCTCGGCGACCTGCTCGGCGAGACGCTGGTCCGCCAGGAGGGCCCCCAGCTGCTGGGCCTGGTCGAACAGGTCCGACTGCTCAGCCGCACCGACGGCGAGGCCACCGCCGAACTCCTCTCCGACATCGACCTGGACACCGCCGCCAAGCTGGTCCGCGCGTTCTCCACCTACTTCCACCTCGCCAACGTCACCGAGCAGGTGCACCGCGGCCGCGAGTTCGCCACCCGCCGCGCCCGCGAGGGCTCGCTGCTCGCCCAGACCGCCGACCAGCTCGCCGAGGCCGACCCCAAGCACCTCGAGGACACCCTGGCCCACCTCGCGGTCCGCCCGGTCTTCACCGCCCACCCCACCGAGGCCGCCCGCCGCAGCGTGCTCAACAAGCTGCGCCGGATCGGCGAACTCCTCGACCGCATCCACCGCGAGGAGCTCACCTCCGGCCTGGTCGCCGCCGACCCGGCCCGCACCAGCAGCGCCAAGCGCTCCGCCGACCGCCGCCTCGCCGAGGTCATCGACCTGCTCTGGCAGACCGACGAGCTGCGCATCGCCCGCCCCGAACCCACCGACGAGGCCCGCAACGCCGTCTACTACCTGGACGAGCTCTACCGCGAGGCCGTCCCCGAGGTGCTGGAGGAGCTGCACGAGGAGCTCGCCCGGGTCGGCCTGGGCCTGCCCGAGGGCGTGCGCCCGCTCACCTTCGGCACCTGGATCGGCGGCGACCGCGACGGCAACCCCAACGTCACCCCCCAGGTCACCTGGGACGTCCTCAACCTCCAGCACGAGTACGGGATCAAGGACGCCCTCGCCGCCATCGACGAGCTGCGCAACACCCTCTCCACCTCCGAGCGGCTGGCCGGCGCCTCGGTCGAACTGCTCGCCTCGCTCAACACCGACCTGCACCGGCTCCCCGAACTCAGCCCCCGCTACAAGCGGATGAACGCCGAGGAGCCCTACCGCCTCAAGGCCACCTGCATCCGGCTCAAGCTGGAGAACACCCGCGAGCGCCTGGCCGGCGGCACCCCGCACGTCGAGGGCCGCGACTACCTCGGCACCCGCGAGCTGGTCGCCGACCTGCGGCTGATCCAGGACTCGCTGCGCGCCCACCGCGGCGAGCTGATCGCCGACGGCCGGCTGGCCCGCGCCATCAACACCGTCGAGGCCTTCGGCCTCCAGCTCGCCACTATGGACGTGCGCGAGCACGCCGAGGCCCACCACCACGCCCTCGGCCAGCTCTTCGACCGCCTCGGCGAGGAGGCCTGGCGCTACGCCGACATGCCCCGCGAGTACCGGCAGCGGCTGCTCGCCAAGGAGCTGCGCTCGCGCCGCCCGCTCGCCCCCACCCCGGCCCCGCTGGACGACGCCGGCACCAAGACCCTCGGCGTCTTCAACACCATCCGCGAGGGCTTCGAGCGCTTCGGCGACGAGATCGTCGAGAGCTACATCATCTCGATGTGCCAGGGCGCCGACGACGTCTTCGCCGCCACCGTGCTGGCCCGCGAGGCCGGTCTGATCGACCTGCACGCCGGCATCGCCAAGATCGGCATCGTGCCGCTGCTGGAGACCACCGACGAGCTCCAGCAGGCCGACCGCATCCTGGACGAGATGCTCTCCGACCCCTCCTACCGGCTGCTCGTCTCACTGCGCGGCGACGTCCAGGAGGTCATGCTCGGCTACTCCGACTCCTCCAAGTTCGGCGGCATCACCACCTCCCAGTGGGAGATCCACCGCGCCCAGCGCTGGCTGCGCGACGTCGCCCACCGCTACGGCATCCGGCTGCGCCTCTTCCACGGCCGCGGCGGCACCGTCGGCCGCGGCGGCGGCCCCTCGCACGAGGCGATCCTGGCCCAGCCCTGGGGCACCCTGGAGGGCGAGATCAAGGTCACCGAGCAGGGCGAGGTCATCTCCGACAAGTACCTGCTCCCCTCCCTCGCCCGGGAGAACCTGGAGCTGACCCTCTCCGCCACCCTCGCCGCCTCCGCCCTGCACACCGCCCCGCGCCAGGCCCCCGAAGAACTGGCCCGCTGGGACGCCGCGATGGACCAGGTCTCCGAGGCCGCCCACACCGCCTACCGCGCCCTGGTCGAGCAGGACGACCTGCCGAAGTACTTCTTCGCCGCCACCCCGGTCGACCAGCTCGCCTCGCTGCACCTGGGCTCCCGCCCGTCCCGCCGCCCCGACTCCGGCGCCGGCCTGGACGGCCTGCGGGCCATCCCGTGGGTCTTCGGCTGGACCCAGTCCCGCCAGATCGTCCCCGGCTGGTACGGCGTCGGCTCCGGCCTCGCCGCCGCCCGCGAGGCCGGCCTCGGTGACGTGCTGGACGAGATGTACGGCCAGTGGCACTTCTTCCGCAACTTCCTGTCCAACGTCGCCATGACGCTGGCGAAGACCGACCTGCGGATCGCCCGCCACTACGTCGAGCAGCTGGTGCCCGCCGAGCTGCACCACGTCTTCGACCAGATCGTCGCCGAGCACGAGCTCACCCTGCGCGAGGTGCTCCGGCTCACCGGCGAGAACGAACTGCTGGAGCACAACCCGGTGCTGAAGCAGACCTTCACCGTCCGCGACGCCTACCTCGACCCGATCTCCTACCTCCAGGTCGCGCTGCTGCGCCGCCAGCGCGAGGAGGTCGCGGCCGGCCGCCACGAGGACCCGCTGCGCGCCCGCGCGCTGCTGCTCACCGTCAACGGCATCGCCGCCGGCCTGCGCAACACCGGCTGACGGCAGGATCGTCGAAGGGCCGGTGCCTCCCGCACCGGCCCTTCGCGTCACTCGGGCCCTAGCGGACCTCGGCCACCAGGGGGCCGTACTTCGCCTTGATCTCCGCACCTGCGGATGCCCACTGCGGAGTGTCGACCACCACTCCGGTGCCGTCGACGGCGAGCGTCACCGCCTCGATCTCCACACCCTTGGACCGCCACTCCCCGATGTCCGCCCGGATCCGGGCGCCGAACGCCATCAGCTGGTCACGCGAACCGGCCGCATCCACGAACTGGAGCTTCACCCAGGGCCGGTCGGCCACGGCCCGGGTCGCGGCGGCGTCCAGGTCGCTGCCCGGGACCCGCATCACGTAGAGCGTGTTCGTGCCCGCGTCGCGGCAGGTACCGAAATAGTGCTCGCGAAACACCACGTTCATGATCGCCGTCATCTCCACGGCCGCACCCGCACGCCCCAGCTCGATGTTCGCCAGATCGGCCGACGACAACGACGACGGAGCACCGGACGACGGGACACTGGACGACGGCACCCCCGACGACGGAGCACCAGACGACGGGACACTGGACGACGGCACCCCCGACGACGGAGCACCGGACGACGGGACACTGGACGACGGCACCCCCGACGACGGAGCGCCGGACGACGGCACCGCCGGAGGCGTCCAGGCCGGGTGCTGGTGCCAGCCCGGTGTCCGCACGGACGTGGGCCCCTTCGCGCAACTCAGGATCACGGCCTCCGGCCCCGGGCCCGTCGCACCTGTCGTCGGGCTCACCAGAGCGACTCCCGCCCCGGCCACGCCCGTACGGCCGCCCCCGGAGCCGCCGCCCAGGTGTGTCAGCACCCCCGCGCCGACCGCCAGCACCGCCACCGCCGCCGCTCCTCGCAGCACCCGCTGCCGCCGCGCCCGCCGGCGCCCCGCCTCGCGCAGTTCGGCCAGCGGCGGGCTGCCGCCGACCCCGGCCGCTCGCGTCCCGAGCCGGATGGCCAGCTCCTCCTCGAACTCGTCCTCAGCGTTCACGCCCCACCAACTCCCTCGCCGGTTCCAGTTCCTGTCGAAGCGCCTTGATCCCCCGCGCCAGGTGGGTCTTCGCCGTGGTCACCGAGCACCCGAGCTCCACCGCCACCTGCGCGACGGACAGGTCCAGGTAGTAACGCAGCACCACCGCCGCCCGCTGCCGCCGTGGCAGCCCGGCCAGGGCCGCCGCCAACTGGTCGTCCCGCTCGGCTTCCTGGACCACCGCTCCGTCCGGCGGCGTGGACGTCAGCAACTCGCGCCTGGTCCGGCGCCACCGCGAGACGTGGGTGCGGACCATCGTCCTGCGGACGTACCCCTCGGCCGCCCCGGGCTCCCGGATCGCCGACCGCTTCGGGTACACCCGTGTCAGGGCGTCGTGCAACAGGTCCCGGGCATCGTGGACGTCCCCGGTGATCAGGTACGCCCCCCGCAGCAGGGCCTGGTACCGCGCCGCGACGAACTCGTCGAACGGGTCGGATCCGGAACCCCCCGGGCGCATCGATTCGCGCTTCATACCCTCACGACGCACCGCGCACCGGAAACGGATGACAAGACGGCGAGGGGCCGGCGCCCACTCCCGTGGACACCGGCCCCTCGCCGTGCATTCCTACTCGCCGGGCTCGCCCGCGCGCCGCCGCTTCAGCCACAGCGCCGCACCGCCGGCCACGACCACCAGGCCGCCGCCGACCGCCAGCAGCCCGGCGTCCGGCCCGACCGAATCGCCGAGCACCGGGGCGAACTGCGCCGCCGCGGGCTCCGGCGAGACCACCGCATCCGGCTCTGTCACCGGATCGGCGTGCGCCACCGCGCCGCTCGACAACAACACCCCGGCCGCCCCCAGCGCACCGGCCGTGCCGACCCGCCGTCCGAGCTGCTTCAGCCGGACCACCCGGAGCCGCCGAAGTCGGCGGACCGGACGCAATCTCCGCATCGAGAACTCCCCAGGACCCGTTCGCGTACCAGGCCGACGCTATCCGATCCCGCACAGGGTTCTCACACGGATTCAGGTTTGGCACGGCAAGCGTTGTACGACTGTTGCGTACCCCGCACAGCACGTCCATGACGACGCGTCAGGAGTTGTAGGTGCCCTGCGCCCGCTCCAGCCCCTCGGACAGCAGCGCCTCCACCGCGTCCGCCGAGCGGTCCACGAACCAGTCCAGTTCCTTGCGCTCGGTCGAGGAGAAGTCCTTCAGCACGAAGTCCGCGACCTCCATCCGGCCCGGCGGACGGCCGATCCCGCAACGCACCCGGTGGTAGTCCGGGCCCAGCGACTTGGTGATCGACTTCAGCCCGTTGTGGCCGTTGTCCCCGCCGCCCAGCTTCAGCCGCAGCGCCGCATAGTCGATGTCCAACTCGTCGTGGACGGCGATCAGCGCCGAGGCCGGAACCTTGTAGAAGTCCCGCAGCGCCGTCACCGGCCCGCCGGACAGGTTCATGAAGGACATCGGCTTGGCCAGCACCACCCGCCTGCCCGCCAGCCGCCCCTCGGCCACCTGGGCCCGGCTCTTGTGCGCCTTGAACTTGGCGCCCATCCGCTGCGCCAGCAGGTCCACCACCATGAAGCCGATGTTGTGCCGGTTCCGGGCGTACTGCTCCCCGGGGTTGCCCAGCCCCACCACCAGCCAGGGACCGTCGTACTCCTCAGCCATTCCCACTCTCCTCGTCGCCCTCGCGCTCGACGTCATCATCCCGGACACACCGCTGCCCCGGCCGCTCCAGCGGGAGCGACCGGGGCAGCGGTCTCAGCGACTAGCGCGAGGCTCAGGCCTCGGCACCCTCGGCGGCCTCCTCGGCCCCCTCCTCGGCCGGGGCGGCCTGGGCGGCGATGACCTGCAGCACGACGGCGTCGGCCTCGACGGCCAGCGAGACGTTGGCCGGCAGGACGATGTCCTTGGCGTGGATGGAGGCACCGGCCTCCAGGCCCTCGACCGAGACGGTGACGGCCTCGGGCAGGTGGGTGGCCTCGGCCTCGATCGGCAGGGCCTGCAGGACGTGCTCCAGCAGGTTGCCGCCCGGGGCCAGCTCGCCCTCGGTGTGGACCGGAACCTCGACGGTGACCTTCTCGCCACGCTTGACCAGCAGCAGGTCGACGTGCTCGATGGTGCGCTTGATGGCCTCACGCTGGACGGCCTTCGGCAGCACGTACTCGTCCTTGCCCTCGATCGGCACGACCAGCAGGGCGTTCGGGGTCTTGAGGGCCATCATCAGGTCGTGGCCGGGCAGGTTCAGGTGAACCGGGGCGTGGCCGTGGCCGTAGACGACACCGGGGACGAAGCCGGCGCGGCGGGCGCGGCGGGCGGCACCCTTGCCGAACTCGGAACGGGTCTCAGCGGCAAGACGGATCTCGGACACGACTGCACTCCTCGTGAAGACTGGCGCGGGGGTGCAGGCAACGCGAAAAACCGCCGGGACCACACCCTCAGTACGTTCGGGGGTCACTCGGCGGCAACGGCCTCTGCCGGCGGACGGAATCCGCTACCGGCAGCGCGTCGATCACGGTGTCGGCACCCGGCCAGCGGGCACACGGCATCCCTCGCCGAGCAGTTTCACGAGTCTAACCGCACCGGTGCCCTCCCGTGAAATCGGCGGCGGCCCCGGCCCGCCTGGGACGGGGGCCGCCGCACGGGGCCTTCGTCAGTGCACGCCCTCGAAGAGGCTCGTGACCGAGCCCTCCTCGAACACCTCGCGGATCGCGGCCGCGATCGACGGGGCGATGGACAGCGTGGTGATCTTGTCCAACTGGAGCTGCGCCGGGGTGGGCAGCGTGTTGGTGAACACGAACTCGCTCACCCGCGAGTTCTTCAGCCGGTCCGCGGCCGGGCCGGAGAGCACGCCGTGGGTGGCGGCCACCAGGACGTCCGCGGCGCCGTTCTCGAACAGCGCGTCGGCGGCGGCGCAGATCGTGCCGGCGGTGTCGATCATGTCGTCGACCAGGACGCAGACCCGGCCCTTGACGTCACCGACGACGTCGGCCGACAGGATGGTGTTGGCCTGGGTGATGTCGCGGCGCTTGTGGATGATCGCCAGCGGCGCGTCCAGGCGGTCGCACCACTGGTCGGCCACCTTCACCCGGCCGGCGTCCGGCGAGACGACGGTCAGCTTGGAGCGGTCCACCTTCTCGCCGATGTAGTCGGCCAGCAGCGGCAGCGCGAACAGGTGGTCCACCGGACCCTCGAAGAAGCCCTGGATCTGCGCGGTGTGCAGGTCCACCGCCATCAGGCGGTCGGCACCGGCCTGGCGCAGCAGGTCGGCGACCAGGCGGGCCGAGATCGGCTCGCGGCCCAGGTGCTTCTTGTCCTGGCGGGCGTACCCGTAGAACGGCAGGATCGCGGTGATGCTCTTGGCGGAGGCCCGCTTCAGCGCATCGATCATGATCAGCTGTTCCATGATCCACTGGTTGATGGGAGCCGTGTGGCTCTGCATCACGAAGCAGTCCGCGCCTCGCGCCGACTCCAGGAAGCGGACGTAGATCTCGCCGTTGGCGAAGTCGAGGGCCTTGGTCGGAACCAGCTCGGTCCCCAGCGCCTCGGCAACCTCCTTCGCCAGCTCCGGGTGGGCACGGCCGGAGAAGAGCTTCAGCTTCTTCTCACCCGACGTCGTGATCCCGCTCACTGCACCGTCTCCTCGCGTTGCGGACGCTGAACCCCTCCCCCGCGGAGGGCAGGCGCAGCCCGCACTCACGGGGGATCGGGGAATTGTCGGTACGCCTGGACACGGGCGGTAAGCCCAGTGGCGCACGTATGTCCTCAAGGTTACGCGCCCGCGCAGAAACCGTCCGCCCCGGGACCGCCCCGCGGGCGCACCGCCCGTCCCGTCAGGCCTCGGTGGCCCCGTCCGTCGCCGCCTTCGCGGCCTGCGCGGACGTGGTTCCGGGGCGCTTGCGCTCGACCCAGCCCTCGATGTTGCGCTGCTGCGCCCGGCCCACGCCCAGCGCGCCGGCCGGGACGTCGTTGGTGATCACCGAGCCGGCCGCGGTGTAGGCGCCGTCGCCGACGGTGACCGGGGCGATGAACATGTTGTCCGAGCCGGTGCGGCAGTGCGCGCCGACGACCGTGCGGTGCTTGTTGATCCCGTCGTAGTTCACGGTGACCGAGGCCGCGCCGATGTTGCTGCCCTCGCCGATGGTGGCGTCGCCGATGTAGGAGAGGTGCGGCACCTTGGCGCCCTCGCCCAGCTCGGAGTTCTTCACCTCGACGTAGGTGCCGACCTTCGCCTTGCGGGCCAGCTTCGCGCCCGGCCGCAGGTAGGCGTACGGGCCGACGGCGGCCAGCTCGCCGATCTCCGCGCGGTCGGCCGTGGTGTTGCTCACACGGGCGCCGGAGCCGATCAGGGTGTCCTTCAGGGTGGAGTTCGGGCCCACCTCGCAGCCCTCGCCCAGGTGGGTGGCGCCCTGCAGCTGGGTGTTCGGCAGCACCACGGCGTCCGGCTCGTACGAGACCTGCACGTCGAACCAGGTGGTCGCCGGGTCCACCACGGTGACGCCCGCGCGCATCGCCTGCTCCAGCAGGCGGTCGTTCAGCAGTCGGCGGGCCTGCGCCAGCTGGACCCGGTCGTTGATGCCCAGGATGTCCCGGTGGTCCTCGGCGACCACGGCGCCGACCCGGTGCCCGGCCTTGCGCAGGATCTCCAGGGTGTCGGTCAGGTACTCCTCGCCCTGCGAGTTGTCCGTGGTGAGCTCGGCCAGCGCCTCGACCAGCAGCTTGGCGTCGAAGGCGAAGACGCCCGAGTTGATCTCGGTGATCGCGCGCTGGGTGTCGCTGGCGTCCCGCTCCTCGACGATCGCGGCGACGGTGCCGTCCTCGTCGCGCAGGATGCGGCCGTAGCCGAAGGGCTCGGGGACCACGGCGGTCAGCACGGTGACCCCGTTCTGCTGCGCGGCGTGCGCGTCCGCCAGTCGGCGCAGGGTCCGCCCGGTCAGCAGCGGCGAGTCCCCGGCGGTGACGATCACGGTGCCGTCCAGCACCACACCGTCCGCGGTCAGCGCCTCCAGCGCCGTGCGCACCGCGTGCCCGGTCCCGTTCTGCTCCTCCTGCACCACCGGCCGCACCGCCGGGTAGCGCGCCGCCAGGTGCTCCTCCACCTGCTCGCGCTGGTGGCCGACCACCACCACGAGCTGCGCCGGCGTCAGTTCCGCGGCCGCCGAGACCGCGTGCCCCACCAGCGAGCGCCCGCACACCTCGTGCAGCACCTTGGGCAGCTTGTTCGACTTCATCCGGGTCCCGCCACCGGCGGCGAGCACGACAACGGCGGCAAGCGAATTGGCACCCATGCGGGGAGGCTCCTCAGTAGGTTCACAGAGAGGGCAGAGCAGGCCCGGGCGGAGGTCCGCACGCATGCCCTGGCGCTACGAGGATAGCTGCGGAAGAAAAACCGCCCGGTGGCCAGATCGGGCCACCGGACACGTACACGGCTCCGCCGGATGGACTCGAACCATCACTGCAAGGCTCCAAAGGCCTGCGGGCTGCCAATTACCCCACGGCGGATAGCTGGTCAGACCCTACCCGAGTCAGCCCCGCCCTGGGTATCAGCTATGCCCATCCACCAACCCTCGATTCGGCGGTAAAGGTCAGCACTCCCCAATACGCTGATCGTGAGGCAGCCGTGGTAGCCGATCCCGGTGTTCTTCCGCGTCGTCCTGGGATTGTGCCGCTTGAGCGTCGCGCGCCGCAGGAACTCGACCGGCGCCCCCGCGATCCGGGTCCAGTACCGTTCCGCCTCGCACACGTCCGCCGACTCATGGATCGACACCCGCAGGCGCCATCGGTCCTGCCCGACACCCAGTAGCTTCAGCCAGGCGAGGTAGACCTGGACCACCTGCGGGTCACTGTTGATGAAGGTGGCCTTCTCGCGCCGGTCGTACGGCTTGTCCTTGCACCCTTCCGCCCAGTAGAGCGCGACCCCGACCAGGAAGAGCTCCCGATCACTGAGGTCGCCGATCTCGGCCCTGGCCGCGGCCTTTGTCGCCTGCCGCTCCTCGTCTCGCTGCCTGCGGATCGGCCCCCAGCGGGTCTCGGCCGCCTTCCGGGACTGCTGCCGTGGCGTGATCGGTCGTGGCAGGTCCCGGCACCAGAGGGATATCGAGCTCTTCGACACCCCCAGCTCGGCCTGGATCTCGTCGTAGGTGCGCCCCTCGCGGCGGAGGCGGCGGGCGGCTTCGCGCTGTTCGGTCTTCGCTCGCAGGCGAAGAGTGTCTGTGCGACTCGTCCCATCACGGGGTGGATCCAGGGTTCACCCATCCAGTCGGGTGAATTCACTCAAGCGCCGCGCGACGGTGTGTTCCGCTGGACACGGAGCGCAACCTACGATGCCGTAGGTTACGCCAACGTAGGCTCCGCTCTGTCCCGCTCCGGGACGCCGCGAAGGGACGCCCCATGACCATCCAGGCCGGCCAGGCGCATGCGGGGGGCGCCGCGCTCCCCGATCCCTCCCCCGATCCCTCCGCCGACGCCGCGACCCGGCTGTCCGCCACCCGTGGCGGGGAGAGGCAGGGCTTCGCCGAGCGCCTCGCACTCGGCCTGTTCATCCTCGTGCCGTTCACCGCGCTGGTCGCCGCGGTGCCGGTGGCCTGGGGGTGGGGGCTGGGGTGGACGGACGTGGCGGTCACCGTCGCGATGTACTTCCTCACCTGTCACGGCATCACGGTCGGCTACCACCGCTACTTCACCCACAGCGCCTTCAAGGCCGACCGCCCGATGCGCCTGGTGCTGGCGATCGCCGGCAGCCTGGCCGTCGAGGGCCCGCTGGTGCGCTGGGTGGCCGACCACCGCAAGCACCACCGCTTCAGCGACAAGGACGGCGACCCGCACTCGCCCTGGCGCTACGGGGAGAGCGTCCCGGCGCTGATCAAGGGCCTCTGGTGGGCGCACATGGGCTGGATGTTCGACGAGGAGCAGACCCCTCAGCTCAAGTACGCCCCGGACCTGGTCCGCGACCCGGCCATAAGGCGGATCTCCCGGCTGTTCTGGCTCTGGACCACGATCTCGCTGCTGCTGCCCGCACTGGTCGGCGGCCTGGTGAGCCTGTCCTGGGAGGGCGCGCTGTCCGCCTTCTTCTGGGGGTCGCTGGTCCGCGTGGCGCTGCTGCACCACGTCACCTGGTCGATCAACTCGATCTGCCACGCGGTCGGCCGGCGCCCGTTCCGCTCCCGGGACCGCTCCGGCAACGTCTGGTGGCTCGCGGTGCTCTCCTGCGGCGAGTCCTGGCACAACCTGCACCACGCGGACCCGACCGCGGCCCGGCACGGGGTGCTCCGCGGACAGATCGACTCCTCGGCCCGGCTGATCCGCTGGTTCGAGCTGGCCGGCTGGGTCCGGGACGTCCGCTGGCCGGACGCGCAGCGGATCGCCGCCCGCCGCGCCGCATGAGGCGGCGCTTCCAGCATGATGTAGGGGTGAACGGGAGCAGCGCAGACAGCACAGGCGGTCACCACAGCACGCGGACGGACGCGGCGCCCGGAGCGGCGCCGGTCCGTCCGCGGGCCGCTGCACCGGCGGGCGAGCCCGCCAACGGGGGGACGGAACGGGGCACGGGCGGTGGCGCGGCCGCCTCGGCCCCGCGCCGCCGGGGCGGCCGGGTCCGGATGACCGGCAAGCAGCGCCGGGAGCAGCTGCTGGAGATCGGCCGGACGGTCTTCGCGGAGCGCGGCTACGACGGCACCTCGGTGGAGGAGATCGCCGAGCGCGCCGGGGTCTCCAAGCCCGTGGTGTACGAGCACTTCGGCGGCAAGGAGGGGCTGTACGCGGTGGTCGTGGACCGCGAGATGCAGCTGTTGCTGGACATGGTGACGGGGGCGCTCACCGGCGGGCACTCGCGCGAGCTGCTGGAGCAGGCCGCGTTCGCGCTGATGGACTACATCGACACCTCGACGGACGGCTTCCGGATCCTGGTCCGGGACTCGCCGGTGGCCCAGTCGACCGGCACCTTCGCCTCGCTGATCAGCGACATCGCGACCCAGGTCGAGGACATCCTGGGCCTGGAGTTCAAGTCCCGCGGCTTCGACGCCCGGCTGGCCCCGATGTACTCGCAGATGCTGGTCGGGATGGTCGCGCTGACCGGCCAGTGGTGGCTGGAGGTCCGCAAGCCGGACAAGGCGACGGTGGCGGCGCACCTGGTGAACCTGGCCTGGCACGGGCTGGAGGGCCTGGAGCGGCACCCGAAGCTGGTCGGCGACCGCAAGGGCTGAGCCCGTACGGGCCGTCGCCCCCTCCTCCGCTACCGCTTCACCCCCACCGCGAAGATCCGCCGGAACGGGAACACCGTCCCGTACGGCCCGGCCGGGTAGGCCTCGCGCAGCAGCCGCCCGTACTCGGCGAGGAAGGCGGCCCGGTCGGCCGGGTCGGCGAGCCCGGTGAGGACCGGCCGCAGGGCGCTGCCCTTGACCCACTCCAGCACCGGGTCCGGCCCCGGCAGCAGGGTGCGGTAGGTGGTCTCCCAGACGTCGGGGAGGCAGTCGGCGCCGGCCAGGGCGTCGAGGTAGCGCTCGGGCGAGTGGACGCCGGAGCGGACGGCGTCGGCGCCGAGGGCGTCGCGCCAGCGGGGGCTGCGGCGCAGGTCGGCGAGCAGGGTGTGGCTGGGGGCGTCGAAGTTGCCGGGGACCTGGAAGGCGACCGCCGCGCCGGGGCGCAGCGCGGCGGCCCAGCGCGGGATCAGGTCGAGGTGGCCGTCGATCCACTGCAGGGTCGCGTTGGAGACGATCAGGTCGGGCCGGGCCGGGGCGGGGTCGTACGCGCGGGCGTCGGCGAGCAGGTAGTCGGCGGTGGGTTCGCCCTCGGTGCGGGCGGTGGCGAGCATCGGGGCGGAGTTGTCGATACCGGTGATCCGGGCCTGCGGCCAGCGTTCGCGCAGGACGGCGGTGGAGTTGCCCGGGCCGCAGCCGATGTCGAGGATCACGGCGCCGTGCGGATCCGGATCCGGGAGGGCGGGGACGCGGGCGATCAGTTCGCGCAGCGGGCGGGTGCGTTCGTCGGCGAAGCGCAGGTACTGCGCCGGGTCCCAGACGGGGGTGGTCATGGCTCACCTCGCAGGTATCTCGACATCAAGATATCTCGATGTAGCCTCGCTGGCACATTTCTCGATGTCAAGAGACTTCACATCGACACATCCACCGATACACTGATCGTCATGGAGGACGAGGTCGACAGGCTGGTCGCAGCATGGCGCCGAGAGCGCCCCGACCTCGACGTGGAGCCGCTTGAGGTGCTCAGCCGGGTCAGTCGGCTCGCCCGGCACCTGGACCGAGCCCGCCGCACCGCCTTCGCCGAGCACGGCCTGGAGCCCTGGGAGTTCGACGTCCTGACCGCCCTGCGGCGGGCCGGCTCCCCGTACCAGCTCTCCCCCGGCCAACTGCTCACCCAGACCCTGGTCACCTCCGGCACCATGACCAACCGGATCGACCGGCTCACCGGCAAGGGCCTGGTCAAGCGCCTGCCCGACCCGGACGACCGGCGCGGCGTCCTGGTCCGGCTGACCGGCGACGGCCGGGACCGCGCCGACCAGGCGCTGGCCGGACTGCTCGCGCACGAGCGCGAACTCCTCGCCCAGCTCAGCTCCGGACAGCAGGGCGAACTCGCCGCGCTGCTGCGGCTGCTGGTCGCGCCGTTCGACAACATCCCCGGCTGAGCCCTGTCCGCCGCCGTTCAGGGGGCGGAGGCGATGGACGGCGGCACCGCCGACTCGGCGGGGCTGACCCCGGCCCGGCGGGCGACCGCGACGGCGGCCAGGGTGGAGTGCACCCCGAGCTTGCCGAGCACGTTCTGCATGTGGGTACGGACGGTGTGCGGCGACAGGTAGAGCCGCTCGGCGACGGCCTGTCGGCCCAGGCCCGCGACCATGCAGCGCAGGATCTGCTTCTCCCGCGGGGTGAGGGTGTCCACCAGCCGCTCGCTCTCGGTGCGGTCCCGCCGGGCGGTGGTGAGCTCGCGGATCACCCCGGTGAGCAGCGCGGGCGGCAGGTGCGTCTCGTCCCGCAGCACGCCCCGGACCACGGCCAGCAGCCGGGCCAGCGAACTCTCCTTCGCCACCCAGCCGGTGGCGCCCGCGTGCAGCGCCCGGGCGGCGCGGTGCGGGTCGTCGGCGGTGGCCAGGACGACGGCGCGCAGCCCGGGGTGGGCGCGGCGCAGCCGGCCGAGCAGGGTGATGCCGTCGGGGGGCGGGGAGGCGGTCCTGAGCTGGTCGGCGCGCGACTGCTCCGGGCGCAGCTGGTCATGGCGGAGCTGGTCCGCCGGACGGGCGACGGTCGTCGGCGCCGCGGACCGGCGGGGCGGCGGTGCGGCTGGTCCCTGGCGGCGCCGGGCCTCCTCGCCCGGTTCGGCCCCCGACCCGGACCGGGCGCCCGCGGCCCCGGCCCCCAGGTCGGCGTCGATCAGCGCCACGTCGTAGCCCCGCCCCTCGGTGGCGGCGCGCTCCAGCGCCCGCTCGGCGGCGGCCGCGCTGCCCGCCGCGCCCACCTCCACGTCGGGCTCGGCGGCGAGGGCCGCGGCCAGTGCCTCGGCGAAGATCCGGTGGTCGTCGACCACCAGGACCCGGATCCGCCCCATCGTCACTACCCCCCTGCTCAGAGCGCCCGAGCCCGGGAGCGGGGACCCGTCCGGCGACCGTGCTCCGAACCCGTCGCTCCGCCCGCCCACCGGCTGGCCGGTGAGGCCGAATCGGCGCCGGCCCCCACCGGTACCGCACTCAGCGTACGGGCCGGGAAACTCCCCCGTGGTGGATCGGTGAACTTTCGTCAGAAACGGTGTGAGTGGCCGGACCTGTTCGGTCCGGACGGCCCCGGGGCGCCTTCCGCCCCCCGGGACCGTCCCGACTCGCCCGTGGTCAGCCGGCGTTCTTCTCCAGGGTGAACTTCCAGGCGTCGGCCACGATGTCGTCCAGGCTCGGGCGCCGCGGCGTCCAGCCCAGCTCCTGGTGGGCGCGCTCGGCGGAGGCCACCAGCACCGCCGGGTCGCCGGCCCGGCGACCGGCCACCTGCACCGGGATCTCCCGGCCGGTGACGCGCTTGACCGACTCGATCACCTCGTGCACCGAGAAGCCGCTGCCGTTGCCCAGGTTGCAGATCAGGTGCTCGCCCGGCTTGGCGGCGTCCAGCGCCAGCAGGTGCGCCTCGGCCAGGTCCGCGACGTGGATGTAGTCGCGGATGCAGGTGCCGTCCGGGGTCGGGTAGTCGTCGCCGTACACCGCGATGTGCGGGCGCTGGCCCAGTGCGGCCTGGAAGACCAGCGGGATCAGGTGCGACTCGGGGTCGTGGCGCTCACCGTAGGCGCCGTACGCGCCGGCCACGTTGAAGTAGCGCAGCGAGACGGCCGCCAGGCCGTGCGCGACGGCCTCGCTGGTGATCAGGTGGTCCACCGCGAGCTTGGTGGCGCCGTAGGTGTTGGTCGGCGCGGTGCGGGCGGTCTCGGCGATCGGCACCGCCTCCGGCTCGCCGTAGGTGGCGGCGGTGGAGGAGAACACCAGCTTGCGCACGCCCGCCACGCGCATCGCGCTGATCAGCTCCAGCGAGCCGGCCACGTTGTTGCGCCAGTACTTCTCCGGGTCCACGACCGACTCGCCGACCTGCGAGGAGGCGGCGAAGTGCAGCACGCCGTCGAAGGAGCCGTCCAGCACCTTGCCGGCCTCCTGGATCCGCCCCTCGACGAACTCGGCACCGGCCGGGACGCCCTCGCGGAAGCCGGTCGACAGGTCGTCCAGGACGGTCACCTGGTGCCCCGCCTCCAGCAGGTGGGCGGCCACCACGCTGCCGACGTAGCCGGCGCCACCCGTGACCAGGTACTTACTCATGATGAGACCTCCAGCGGGCGATGGGTCCGCCCGGTCGGCGGCCATCGACGGAATGCGTACGACTGCCGCCAATTGTCCCTGCCCGGCAAGGTGCTCCCGACCACCGGGGTGGTCGCTCCCGGGCTTTCTCACCCAGTCCTCAGCCGCCGTCCTCAGCCACCGGACATCCGCTCCAGCATGCCGGTGCGCGCGGCCACCGCGGCCGCCTCCAGCCGGGTGCGCGCCCCCAGCTTCATCAGCACCCGCTGGACGTGGGTCCGGGCGGTGCTCGCGGCGATCCGCATCCCGGCGGCGATCGCCGCGGTGTCCTCGCCGTCCGCGATCCGGGCCAGCACCTGCACCTCACGGCGGGTCAGCAGTCGCAGCAGCCGGACCGCCTCGTCGTCCGGTTCGGCCACCGGGCGCAGCAGTTGGTCGAAGGCCCCGCGCAGGACGTCCACCGCCACCGCGGCCTCGCCCGCCCGGGCCCGTCCGATCGCCCGCTCGACCACCTCGATCCGCTCGTCGCTGGGCACGTACCCGGCCGCGCCGGCCGCGAACGCCCCTGCCACGCCCCGCAGTTCACCGACCGGCCCGAGCACGATCACGGCCACCTCGGGGCGCTCCCGGTGGATCCGGCGCAGCCCGTCGAAGGCGCCGGGCTCCCCCGGCGCGGCCACGCCCAACAGACACACCTCCGGCCGCCGCCCGGCCACCAGGTCGGCGGCGACACCGGCCGGGGAGCCGACCGCGAGCACCCGGTGGCCGCGCAGTTGGAGCGCGGTGGCCAGCGCCTCGGCCAGCAGCCGATGGTCGTCGACCACCACGAGTCGAACGCCCATGACGCCCTCCCGGTCGGGGTCCGGCTCGCGCCCGCACCCCTCGGGCGGGCGGCCGATGACGCACCATCACAGCGCATTCCGCACCCGACCCGCTAGGCCACCGCGTGTCGGCGGTCCGGCCGGGCCCGGGCCTGGCGGGAGTCGGGCCGGGCCGGCGAGCTCGGGAAACGCGAAAGACCCCCGCCGTGAGGCGAGGGTCTTTCAGTGGAGCCCCCATGCGGAATCGAACCGCAGACCTTCTCCTTACCATGGAGACGCTCTACCGACTGAGCTATAGGGGCTTGCCGGGTTTGTTTTCCCGGGCCGGTCGAACAAGGAAGACATTACACGGCCGTCGGCCCGGAAGGGAAATCGGCCCTGCCCGGGGCCACCTCGGGCCTCCCCGACCCGTCTCCGGCCCACCTCCGGCCGCTCATGCCTCGGGGTGTGCCGCGTCGAACTCCTCGCGGGCCGCGAGCATCTGCCGGGCGCGAAGCTCCGTCCAGCGGCCGAGCGGGGAGACCAGCTCCGCCAGCTCCCGGCCGAGCGGCAGCAGGTCGTAGACCACTCGCGGCGGCGTCTCCGGGAAGACCGTACGGAGCACCAGGCCGTCGCGCTCCAGGGTGCGCAGCGACTGGGTGAGCATCTTGCGGCTGACCCCGCCGATCCCGCGCTGGAGTTCGGAGAAGCGCTGCGGCCCGCAGGCGGCGAGGCTCATCAGGATCAGCAGTGACCACTTGTCGGCCAACTCGGCGAACATCTCGCGGCTGGGGCAGAGCTGGGCGAAGACGTTGAGCTCCATCACCTGCCCGTGCGGCTGACCCTGCTCCCGGGCCGTTTCCTCCGTCGTCATACGGACCAGGGTAGCCCCGAGGTCTCCAATCCGCCCCTGGTAACCATTGGAGACCTGGTCTATATTGGAGACCGTTCAACGGGCCGGGCGTCCGCAAGCTTCGCCCTGCCCGGGCCCGTCCCCGCCACTTGCCCACCGGCCCACCCGTACAGGAGCGCCCGCATGACCGCCATCCGCCCGACCGTCGCGATCGCCTACCACTCCGGCTACGGCCACACCGCCGTGATAGCCGAGGCCGTCGCCCGCGGCGCCGCCACCGCAGGTGCCGAGGTCGTCTCGATCGCCGTCGACACCATCACCGACGAGCAGTGGGCCCAGCTGGACGCCGCCGACGCGATCGTCTTCGGCTCCCCCACCTACATGGGCACCGCCTCGGGCGCCTTCCACGTCTTCGCCGAGGCCACCAGCAAGCGCTGGTTCACCGACGCCTGGAAGGACAAGGTCGCGGCCGGCTTCACCAACTCCGCCTCCAAGAGCGGCGACAAGGCCAGCACCCTCGGCTTCTTCCAGACCCTCGCCGCCCAGCACGGCATGAACTGGGTCAACCTCGGCCTCAAGCCCGGCTGGAACGCCACCACCGCCAGCGAGGACGACCTCAACCGCCTCGGTTTCTTCAGCGGCGCCGCCGCCTCCTCGCCCTCCGACGCCGGCGTCGAGGCCGTCCACAAGGCCGACATCGCGACCGCCGAGCACCTCGGCGAGCGCGTCGCCCGGCACACCGCGATCGTGCTGGCCGGCCGGGCCGCCCTGGCCGGCTGAGCCCTCCCCGCGCCTGCGCCTACGCCGCCGGGTCCGTCCCCAGGACGGGCGCCCGGCGGCGTCCGCCGTCCACCGCCGCCAACTCCGCGCCCGTGGTCTCCGGCAACAGCCGCAGGCATCCCAGGGCCAGCACGCCCAGCCCCGCCACGTACCAACCCACCGGCTGCGCCGTCCCGTACGCCGCGGTCAGCCTGGTCGCCACCAGCGGCGTCGTCGCACCGCCGATCACCCCGCCCAGGTTGTACGTCAGCGCGGCCCCGGTGTAGCGCACCCGGGTCGGGAACAGCTCCGGCAGGAACGCCGCCACCGGCCCGAACACGCAGCCCAGCACCACCATCGCCCCCGCCAGCCCGACGAACATCAGCGGCCGCCGCACCGTCTCCAGCAGCGGGAACACCACCAGCGCCCAGCCCGCGGCGAGCCCCGTCGCCCACTGCAGCGTCCGCAGCCGCCCCCACCGGTCACTGCGCGAGGCACTCAGCCACACCGTCACGGCCATCCCCGCCGCCCCGACCAGCAGCATCGACAGCACCAGCGTGCTCGCCACCCCGAGGCCGGACGTCGCGTACGCCAGCGCGTACGTCGTGGTCACGTAGAACAGCGCGTACCCCGCGGTGATCGCCCCACCGCCCGCCAGCACCGGACGCCAGTGCTCGCGCAACACCTCCACCACCGGCGGCCGTTCCCTGCGCTCGTCCGTCCGGAACAGCGGGGACTCCTCGATCCGCAACCGCACGAACAGCCCCACCGCCACCAGCAAGGTCGAGGCCAGGAACGGCACCCGCCAGCCCCACCCCCGGAACGACCCCTCGTCCATGCCGAGTTGGAGCGCCAGGAACACCCCGTTGGCCAGCACGAACCCACCCGTCGGCCCCAACTGCAGGAACCCCCCGTACCGCCCCCGCCGCCCGGGCGGCGCGTTCTCCGCGATCAGCAGCGCCGCCCCGCCCCACTCCCCGCCCAACCCGACGCCCTGGCACACCCGCAACACCACCAGCAGCACCGGCGACCACCACCCCCACACCGCGAACCCCGGCAACACCCCCACCGCCGCCGTCGCCAACCCCATCAACAGCAGCGACACCACCAGCGTCGCCTTCCGCCCCACCCGGTCCCCGAAATGCCCGAACACCACCGCCCCCAACGGCCGGGCCAGGAACGCCACCGCATACACCGAGAACGCCGCCAACAGCGCCCCCACCCTGCCCAGTTCGGGGAAGAACACCGGCCCGAACACCAACGCGGCCGCCGTCCCGTACAGAAAGAAGTCGTAGAACTCGATCGCCGTCCCGATCAACGCCGCAGCCGCCGCCCGCCGCAACTGCCCTACCCGCCAAGCACCCTCCGCATCCATACCACCACCCTCACCACCCCCCGGCCAGCCCACCAGCCGCCACCCGGGTGACCCCGGCGCACTGCCACGGCCCTCACGCCCACCAAAAAACCCGGGCGCCGCCACCGCGACACCCGGGCCCAGGCCCACCCACAAACCGCTTACCGCGCGTACGGGTTGTCCCCCGGCGGCACCGGCGGCTGGTACGACGGCGGCGTCACAACACCCATCGGCTGCTGCGCAGCGGACTTCCGCCGCCTCACCACGGCGAACACCACCCCGGCCACCAGCACCAACCCGGCCACCACTCCACCCACAACCGGCAGCGCACTGCTCGACCCGGACGACGCACCAGCCTTCGGCTGCGCGGTCGGCGCGCCAGATGCCGCTCCAGCCGGACTCGGCGTCGATGACGCCGGAACGGACGCACTCGCCGACGGCGACGGAGCCGCCGAAGGCGTAGCCGCATCGGCCGGAAGCGGCGACACATCCGCAGGACCGGGATCGCCCGGATCCGTCAGCGCGATCCGGGGCCGAACCGCACCCCACCCTGCACCATCCGTACGGCTGTTCCCGCCATTCGACCCACCCGCCGTGTTGATGAGCACCCGCAGGACCTGGTTCGCCGACCAGTCCTTGTGCACCGACCACACCAACGCCGCTGAAGCGGACGCCAGAGCGGTCGCGTCGGACGTGCCGTGGCCCTGGCAGTATCCAGACGGCGCCGTGCAGGCCGCAAGTGTGTCCACGCCCGGCGCGACGAGCGCGACTTGCGGCCCACGTTCGGACTCGTCCGTCACAGTCCCGCTCCGATCGACCGCCCCAATGCCGACGACATTGGGGAGGCCGCCGGGATAGTCGACCGGATTCCCCGACTGCGCCTCATTTCCCACGGCCGCGAACACCAGGACGCCCTTCGCCCTCGCAGCCGCAAGGATCCCATTCAGCTTGGCTACGTCATCCTGGGAGGCTGTCACCGCGGCCGCGCCTTGCGAGATGCTGATTACCTTGGCGCCCTGATCGACGGCGTAGTTGACAGCCTGCCCGATCTGGTCGAGGAAATCGCTCGTTACGGACGTCCCCACAGACCCGTTGTTGATCTTCAATGGAAGGAGCTTCACGCCGGGCGCGAGGCCGTAAGCTCCATTTCCCCCCCGGCTCTTCCCTGTTCCGGCAATGAGGCTGGCCATCATTGTGCCGTGCCCATCGGCGTAGGAACCCACGCCGCCCGAGCTGCCGCTGAAGTCCTTGCCGGGCAAGAACTGACCCACTAGATCCGGGTGATCCAGTTTGAAGCCTCCGTCGATCACCGCAACGGTGATCCCGTCCCCTTTCGAGACCTTCCACATCTCCGGGGCATGCATGGCGTCCAGATGCCATTGCGCGGCACGGATCGATTCATCGGCGACCGCAGGTGCAGCAACCGGGCCAATCACAGCTCCGACAGCTAGGAGCGCCGCCGCGAAAACTCGTCGACGCCCTTGCACATGCCCCATCACAACTCCTCGTCGATCTTTCCGTCCGCTGAAATCCGCGCCGGTGACAGAGCTGCCCGGCCACCAGCAGGGCAAAGTGGCCGGGCAGTCGTCTGTTGCCTACTCAATCACGTCCGGGTTGCTGTGCGGCGTACCGCTGGTCCAGGTCTCCTCGTCCTCGTGGAGGTAGTCCGCGCGGTTGCGGCGGTCGCGTTCCTTCTTGCCGCCGTGGCCGCCCGCGCCCGGGGCCATCATGCCGTTCTGCCCGGACCGGGCACCGCCCTCGGCGGCCTCCGCTGCGGCCGCACGGTTGCGCAGGCCCGTACCGCCCGGGGTGAACTCCCCACCGGCCGCAGGGCCCTTGCGACCGCCGACCGTTCCACCCGGGGTCGAGGTCAGGCCCCGACCACGCGAGCCACCGACGCCGCCGCCGCCGACACCGTGGCCGCCGCCCATGCCGGGGTGCATGCCCATTCCGCTGCCCATGGACGATCCGCCGACCCGGCCGCCGCTCGCCGCGCCCTCTCGGCCGAAGACCGTTCCGCTGGGCAGGCCCGGGGTGCCGGCCTTGCCGGGAACCGATCCGCCGCTGAAGGGGCCGGTGCGGAGGGGCACCGAACCGCCGCTCTTGCCGGGGATGCTGCCGATGCCCTTGGTCGGGACGGAGCCACCACCGGTCCCGCCCGGGAAGCCCGCGATCGGCCCGCTGCCTGGCAGGCCGGGCACGCTGCCGGGGCCACCGGGCCCACCCGGGTAGGTGGGAGTTCCGCTCGGGCCGCTCGGCAGCACGGGGCCGCTACCGGGGCCGACCGGGGTGGTCTGGTCCGGCAGGGTCGGGAGGCTGTCGAGGCCGGTACCCGGGCGAGTGACCGGGTCCGACGGGTGGGATGGCGGGATCGAGTTGCCCGGATCCTGCGGCGCGGGCGGCAGCTGGCCACCGCCGTGCGGAGGAGTAGGTCCGGTGTGGGTCGGGTTGGACGGGTCCTGCCAGCTCGTTGCCGGATCGCGGGGCCTCATGGTGGCGCCACCGTAGCTGCCACCGGACGGGCTGTAGCTCCCACCGGCGCTGCCGCCACTCGTACGGGGGCTGCGGACGGCGCCTCCCGAGCCAGTTGAGTAGCCGCCACCGCCCGTGTATTCCGATTCCCCACCTCGGTTCCGCTCTGTCTCGGGCGTCCCCGGCAGCGTCACGTCAGTGGGAATCCCGTTCAGCGTCGTCGTCGCCGCGCTGTACGCCTGGGCCAGGTTCCCCACCTGCTTGGCGGCTTCCTGCTGCTCCTTCTGGATCGTCGCCTTGTATCCGTCGCACTCCGTCTTGGTCACCCAAGCGTCCCCGAGCTTCGCCTTCATGTACTCGTCGGGCGTCTGGCCGGCTGTCGAGATCTTCGACTGCACATCCGGGGGCACCGTCTGCTTCTCGTAAGCGGCGACCTTGTCCATCGCCTGCTGGGGAAGCTGGGGCATCGCGACCTTGGCCGTACTGAGCGCTTCACCTGCCTGGGTCATCGCCCCGCCGGCGGTCGTGGAGTGTTGACCGATGATCGCCGCGGACTTGTACAGGTTCCCGACCCAGGTCTTGAAGTTCTCAGCGGCCTGTCCCTCCCAGCTGACCGTGCCGAGGTGGGCCTGGAGGGCCGTGCTGAGTTCCGTCAGAACCCGACCGGCATCCTGGAGCTTGCCGGCTCGCTTCAGCAGCACGTCAGGCTGGGTGCCGTCAACGAGCGCCCTGAGCTCAGCGTGCTTCATGTCGTTGTATTCGTCTGCCATGACCTGTTCCCCGTCTCCCCGTGAGCCTCTCCCGCACCGCCGTCAGAGGTTCGTGCTGTCCTGCGGCACCGATCCACTCGGCCCTGTGACGCCCGCACTCTTCGCCACTGCGTTCTGGGCGGCCGCCGCGTTCTCGTCACTGGTCCCGTAGGAGCCCGCCGACTGCACAACGGCTTTCTGCATCGCCTGGATCTGCGCCGTGAAGTCCTTGTGGAGCTTGACGAGCTGGCTGTGGACCTTGCTGTAGGCGGAATTCAGGGCCACTGCTTCCGAGAACGCCTCGGGGTTCTGCCCGCTGACGAAATTCGCCTGAATCAGCTTCTGTGCTTCGAGCTTGTACGGCGCGGCTTCCGAACCTTCCATGGCAGCGAGCAAAGCCTCGACCTTCGTAGCGAACGCAGTGAGCGTCTGAAGCTCGATCTGAACGTTCTGCTTGCCGAAGGCGGTGACCAGGGCATTGGCGTCGCCGTACGTCTGCCCCATGCTGATGAGGGGCCCGAAACCGCCCCACCCGCTGTTGAGCGAATAGGGTGTCGAGCCCACCGACACCCCCGGATCCGTCCCCGTAGCCGCAGGGTCCGCAGGCGCCGGCGTCTTCCCCGAGCGCGGGTCACCATCGTCTGCCACAGCAGTCCACCTCTCCCCCGTACGGCCGGGCACCCCGGGCAACCCCGTGCGCTCCGCCGCAACACACCGTCAACTTCTTGGCCTTGCAGCCCTGGTCGGTTCAACCGCCCGCCCTGTGGGCGGTTTCCGCCTCCGTCATCGTAGCCACCACCTCTGTCGGCCCGGCAGGGCCCTTGGCCCGCCCGTGCACGATCGGTACGAACTTGACACGTATCCGACGGCCGCCGGGCCGCTGGGTAGACTGACCCGGTACGCCCCATCTGCCGCGCAATGTCGCACAGCAGCGACCCGAGGCCGCAGAACGGACGTGACCCCGTATGCCTCCGAGCAAGCCGACGCCCTGGTGGGCCCGCGCCGCGCGACCGGCCCGGCCGCCGCTGCCGTGGGCGCTGATGGTCCGGGCCGCCGTCGGCATGGCGGTACCGCTGACGGCCGGTCTGCTGGCCCACCGCCTGGACCTCGGGGTGTTCGCCGGGCTGGGCGCGATGCACGCGACGATGAACGACCGTGCGGAGCCTGCGCACCAGCGCGCCACCCGCATCGCCACCGCCGTGCTCGCCTCCGCTCTCGGCATGCTGATCGGTACGGCCCTGCAGCACGCGCACGCGAGCGCCGCCGTCCTCGGCGGCGCGCTGACGCTCACCGCCTTCGCCTCGGGTGCGCTGAGTGCGACCGGCCCGCGGGGTTCGGCGGCCGGGATGCTGTTGCTGGTGTCGGCCGCCTTGGGCAGTGGGATGCCGCCGCCGCATCCGTGGTGGGCGGCGGCGCCGATGATGCTGGCGGGCGCGGCCCTGGTGGTCCTGCTGGGTCTACCGGTGAGGTCCGATCACCGGTCCGGCTCCGATCCCCGCAACCGCGCGCTCGCCGCCGTCTACGAGGCGCTCGGCCGCACCCTCGCCGATCTGGGCACTCCGCAGGGCGCCGCCTCGCGCCAGGTGCTGACCGCCCGCCTCAACCAACTGCAGGATCTGCTCCCGAACCCGAGCCGCCGAGCCGACCCGCAAGCCCTGCACCGCATGTACGAGGCCGCCCTCGCCGCCACCGAGGCCGCGACCGGCCTGCTCTGGGCCTGGCGCCCCGTCCCGGCGGAGGTGGCCGAGGTGCCCGGGCGGTTGGCGGCGGCCGTGCGGCGGGGCGGGGGTGAGGTCGCGGTGCCGGACTGGGGGCCGGACACCCCGGCGCGGCAGGCGCTGGACGTGGCGCTGCGCGCCGCGGCCGACACCGTCGCCGGCCGCACGACGCGGATCGGCACCGCCCCCGCGCCCCCGCCCGACCCGTGGCGGCTCAGGAGCAAGCTGCTCTCCCGCCCCTCCGTCCGGTACGGGCTGCGCGTCGCGCTGTGCATCGCCGTCGGCGCGGCGGTGACCGCCAACTACCCGCTGAGCAAGAGCTACTGGGTGCCCATGACGATCGCCTTCGTGCTGAAGCCGGACCTGGGTTCGGTGTTCCTGCGCGCGGTGAGCCGTGCGATCGGCACGGTGCTGGGCGTGGTGGTCACGGCGGCGCTGCTGTCGCTGACCACCGAGAAGTGGGCGCTGACCGCGATGGCCGCGCTGTGCGTCGCGCTGCTGCCGTACGCCACCGCCGCGCACTACGGGCTGAACACGGTGGTGATGACCCCGATGGCGCTGGTCCTGCTGCAACTCGGGGGCCAGAGCGGCGCGGCGGAGTTCTGGCCGCGGGTGCTGGACACCGTGCTCGCCAGCGCGGTCGTGCTGCTCTTCGGCTACCTGTTGTGGCCCGAGCGCCCGCGCCACCGCATCGAGCCCCGGCTGGTGGCCGCGACCACGGCCCTGCGCGCCTACCTCGACGCCACCACCCAGGACGGCCGGGCCCAGGTCTGGCTGCGCCGCACCGCCTACCGTTCGCTGGCGGACGCCCGTCAGGAGGTGCGGCAGGGCCTGGCCGAGCCGCCGCCCACGGGCCGGCTGGCCGAGCAGTGGCTGCCGGCCACCGCCGCGCTGGAGCGGCTGGGCGGTGCGGTGGCGGCCTTCGCCGCGCAGATCCGGTACGGCGGCCGGGTGCCCGATCCCGCGGAGACCGAGCGGGTCCGCCGGGCGTTGGACGAACTGACCGCCGCCGCCCGGGAGCACCGCCCGCCGACGCGGCCGGCGGTGCGTCCGACGGCGCCGCACGACCCCGCGCTCAGCGCGCTGGGCCGTGCGGCGGACGAGCTCGAAATCCTGCTCAGGAAGCAGTAGTTCAGACCTGCTCGGCGAGCTCCAGCCAGCTCATCTCCAGCTCCTCCTTCTCCTCCCGGACGGCGCGCAGCTGTCCGTCCAGCTCCGCGACCTTGGAGAAGTCGGCGGCGTGCTCGGCGAGTTGGGTGTGCAGCTTGGACTCCTTCTCGTCCAGCTTGGCGATCTGCCGCTCCAGCTTCTGCATCTCCTTCTTCGCCGCCCGCAGGTCCCCGCCGGACAGCCCGGCAGCGGCGGCGGCCTCAACGGCCGGAGCAGCGGGAGCGGCAGCCGCCGCAAGAGCCGCCATCCGGGCCCGCCGCTCCAGGTACTCGTCGACGCCCCCCGGCAGCATCCGCATCCGCTTGTCGCCGAGCAGCGAGTACACGACGTCCGTGGTGCGCTCGATGAAGAAGCGGTCGTGGCTGATGACGATCATCGAGCCGGGCCAGCCGTCGAGCAGGTCCTCCAGCTGGTTGAGCGTCTCGATGTCCAGGTCGTTGGTCGGCTCGTCCAGGAACAGCACGTTGGGCTCGTCCATCAGCAGCCGCAGCAGCTGCAGCCGCCGCCGCTCGCCGCCGGAGAGGTCGCCGACCGGCGTCCACTGCTTGTCCTTGCCGAAGCCGAACTGCTCGCACAGCTGCCCGGCGCTCATCTCCCGGCCCTTGCCGAGGTCGACCCGGGAGCGGATCTGCTCGACGGCCTGCAGTACCCGGGTCTCCGGCTCCAGCTCGGCGACCTCCTGGGAGAGGTAGGCCAGTCGCACGGTCTTGCCGACCTTGACCACACCGGAGGCCGGCTGAACGTCGCCCTCGGAGGCGTACGCGTCGCGCATGGCGCGCAGCAGCGAGGTCTTGCCGGCGCCGTTGACGCCGAGCAGGCCGATCCGGTCGCCGGGGCCGAGCTGCCAGGTGAGGTTCTCCAACAGCAGCTTGGGGCCGGCCGTCACGGTGACGTTCTCCAGGTCGAAGACCGTCTTCCCGAGCCGGGCGTTGGCGAACTTCATCAGCTCGCTCTTGTCCCGCGGCTCCGGAACGTCCGCGATCAGAGCGTTGGCCGCCTCGATCCGGTAGCGCGGCTTGGAGGTGCGGGCGGGGGCGCCGCGGCGCAGCCAGGCGAGCTCCTTGCGGGCCAGGTTCTGGCGCTTCTGCTCCTCGACGGCCTCGATCCGGGAGCGCTCGGCGCGGGAGAAGACGTAGTCGGAGTAGCCGCCCTCGTACTCGTGCACGTCGCCGTGCTGGACGTCCCACATCCGGGTGCAGACCTGGTCGAGGAACCAGCGGTCGTGGGTGACGCAGACCAGCGCGGAGCGGCGCTTCTGCAGGTGCTGGGCGAGCCAGTTGATGCCCTCGACGTCGAGGTGGTTGGTGGGCTCGTCCAGGATGATCAGCTCGGGCGAGCCGAGCAGCAGCTTGGCGAGGGCGATCCGGCGGCGCTCGCCGCCGGAGAGCGGGCCGATGACGGTGTCCAGGCCGTCGGCGAAGCCGGGCAGGTCGAGGCCGCCGAAGAGGCCCTCGATGATGTCGCGGATGCGGGCGTCGCCGAGCCACTCGTGGTCGGCGCGGTCGGCGATGACCTCGTGCCGGATGGTGGCCTTCGGGTCGAGCGAGTCGTGCTGGGTGAGGACGGCCGGTTCGAGGCCGCCGTTCCAGGTGATCCGCCCGCCGTCGGGTTCCTCCAGCTTGGCGAGCATCCGGATCAGGGTGGTCTTGCCGTCGCCGTTGCGGCCGACGACGCCGATCCGGTCGCCCTCGCTCACGCCCAGGCTCACCGCGTCCAGCAGGGTGCGGGTGCCGTAGACCTTCGTGACGGACTCGATGGTGGCGAGGTTGACGGCCACGTGTGCTGCGCTCCTGGGTTCGGCGGTCGCGGGGCGGCCCGCCGTCAGCGGCGGGGGCGCCCCTCTCGGGGACTCCCCGATCACCCCAGCCTAATGGGCGGGCCGACACCCCACTGACGGGCCGAGGCCGCGGCGACTACGGCGCTACGGCGCCACCGAGGCTCCCGGCACCGGCCCGTACGTGGCGTGCGCGGTCCGGCAGGTGCCGGAGGCCCGCAGCGCCTCGGCGACGGCGGTGGCCGCGTCGGCGTCCTTGGCCAGGAAGGCGCAGGTCGGCCCGGAGCCGGAGACCAGGGCGCCGAGCGCGCCGGCCTCGGTGCCGGCCCGCAGGGTGGCGGCCAGCGCGGGGCGCAGCGAGAGCGCGGCGGGCTGGAGGTCGTTGGCGAGCGCGGCGGCCAGGGCGACGGCGTCGCCTTCGGCGAGGGCGGTGAGCAGGGCCGGGTCGGCGTCGGGGGTGGGGACGTCGGTGTCGCTGGAGCCGGTGCCGGCCTCCTCGCGCAGCCGGTCGCACTCGCGGAAGACGGCGGGGGTGGACAGGCCGCCCTCGGCGACCGCGAAGACCCAGTGGAAGGTGCCGGAGACGGCGAGCGGTTCCAGGATCTCGCCCCGGCCGCGGCCCAGCGCGACGCCGCCGACCAGGGCGAAGGGCACGTCGGAGCCCAGTTCGGCGGCCAGTTCCAGCAGCGTCTCGACGGGGGTGTCCAGCTTCCACAGCGCGTCGCAGGCGACCAGCGCGGCGGCGCAGTCGGCGCTCCCGCCGGCCATGCCGCCGGCGACCGGGATGGCCTTGGCGATGTGCAGGTGCACTCCGGGGTCGGCGATCCCGTGGTGGGCGGCGAGCAGCCGGGCGGCGCGGGCGGCGAGGTTGCTGTCGTCCAGCGGGACGGACGCGGCGTCCGGCCCGGAGCAGGACAGCGTGACGCCCTCGGACGACTCGGAGGCGGTGACCTCGTCGCCGAGCGCGACGGCGAAGAAGACGTTGGCCAGGTCGTGGAAGCCGTCGGCGCGCAGTCCGCCGACCCCGAGCTGGACGTTGACCTTGGCCGGCACCCGTACGGTGATCACACGCTGTCCTCAGCAGTCTCGGCAGTCTCGGCGGACTTGGCGGGCTTGTGCTCGGCGATCGCGGCGAACTGTTCCACCGTCAGCATCTCGCCGCGCAGCTTGTGGTCGATCCCGGCGGCCGCGAGCGCCTGCTCGGCCCCGGCGGCGGAGCCGGCCCAGCCGGCCAGCGCGGCGCGCAGGGTCTTGCGCCGCTGGGCGAACGCGGCGTCGACCACCGCGAACACCTCCTCGCGGCTGGCGGTGGTCCTGGGCGGCTCGCGGCGGATCAGCGAGACGAGGCCGGAGTCGACGTTGGGGGCGGGCCAGAACACGTTGCGCCCGATGGCGCCGGCCCGCTTCACGTCGGCGTACCAGTTGGCCTTGACCGACGGAACGCCGTAGACCTTGTTGCCGGGCTTGGCGGCGAGCCGGTCGGCGACCTCGCTCTGCACCATCACCAGGGTCCGCTCGATGCTGGGGAAGGTCGCCAGCATGTGCAGCAGGACGGGCACGGCGACGTTGTACGGCAGGTTGGCGACCAGCGCGGTGGGCGCCGGGCCGGGCAGCTCGGTGACCTCCATGGCGTCGCTGAACACCAGGTCGAAGGAGTCCACCCGGCCGGGCATCCGGGCAGCGACGGTGTCCGGCAGGTGCTGCGCGAGCACCGGGTCGATCTCGACCGCCGTGACGTGCCGCGCGACCTCCAACAGCGCCAGCGTCAGCGATCCGAGCCCGGGCCCGACCTCCACCACCGCGTCCTGCTCCGTCACGTCGGCGGCCCGGACGATCCGCCGCACGGTGTTGCCGTCGATGACGAAGTTCTGCCCGCGCTGCTTGGTCGGCTTCACGCCGAACGCGGCCGCCAGCGCCCGGATGTCGGCGGCGCCCAGCAGGTGGCTGTCAGAGGTGGGGTCGGTGGTGCTCACGCGCCAAGGATACGGGCGCGGGAGGGGCCCGGAGTTCGACGACCTCGGCGAGGTCGATCCGGAGGACCCGAGCGGCAAGTCGATTCTTCGACCCGTTCAGTACCCGAAGGCCCGCGCGGTGTTCTCCGCGATCGCCGCCGACAGCTCGTCCTCGTGCAGCCCCAGGGTGGCGGCCATCGACCGCACCGTGACCGGGATGAGGTACGGGGCGTTCGGCCGTCCCCGGTACGGGTGCGGGGTGAGGAAGGGGGCGTCGGTCTCGACCAGGACCCGGTCCAGCGGGGTGGCGAGCAGGGCGTCGCGCAGCGGCTGGTTGGCCTTGAAGGTGACGGGGCCGGCGAAGGAGAGGTACCAGCCGTGTTCGGCGCAGACCTTGGCCATCTCGGCGTCGCCGGAGTAGCAGTGGAAGATCGTCCGTTCGGGGGCGCCCTCGGCCAGCAGGACGGCGATGACGTCCTCGTGGGCGTCCCGGTCGTGGATGACCAGGGCCTTGCCGTGCCGCTTGGCCATCTCGATGTGGCGGCGGAACGACTCCTTCTGGATCTCCACGCCCTCCGGCCCGGTGCGGAAGTAGTCCAGGCCGGTCTCGCCCACGGCGAGCACCTGCGGCAGCGCCGCCAGGGCGTCTATCTCGGCGAGCGCCTCGTCCAGCGCCGCCTGGCCGCCCGCGGGGCGCTGCTGCCCGGACCAGCCGTCCGGGTCGCCGAGGAAGATCCGCGGCGCCTCGTTGGGGTGCAGGGCGACGGCCGCGTGCACCTGCTCGTGCTGGGCCGCCAGCTCGGCGGCCCAGCGCGAGCCGGGCACGTCGCAGCCCACCTGGACCACCGTGGTGACCCCGACCGAGGCGGCCCGGGCCAGTCCCTCGGCCGGGGTGCCGGCCTGCATGTCGAGGTGGGTGTGCGAGTCGGCCACCGCCACGGCCAGGGGTTCCGGCAGCGGCGGCGGGGTCGACCGGTCGTCGTCCTTGGCGGGCATCAGGAGGCCGGCTTCTCTTCCAGGCGCGGGAACAGGATCTCGCCCTTGGTGACGGTGGCACCGGCGGGCAGCCGGCCCCAGTCACCGACGGTGGCGACGGTCTGCGCGGCGAGCGCGCCGAGGCCCTCGGCGGCGCCCAGCGAGTCCCACAGCTTCTCGGCGGTGGACGGCATCACCGGGTTGAGCAGGACGGCGGTGCCGCGCAGCGCCTCGGCGGCGGTGTAGAGGATGGTGGCCAGGCGGGCCCGCCCCTCCGCCGACTCGTCCTTGGCGACCTTCCAGGGCTCCTGCTCGGTGAGGTAGCCGTTGACCTGCTTGACGAACTCGAAGATCGCCGCGAGGCCGCCGGCGAAGTCCAGCTCCTCGCCGATCTTCTGGTCGGCCGTCTCGACGGCCGTGCGGAGTCCGTCCGCGATCGCCTGCTCGGCGTCACCGTGCGCGGCCGAGGCCGGCAGCTCCCCGCCGAAGTACTTGCCGACCATCGCGGCGACCCGGGAGGCCAGGTTGCCGAAGTCGTTGGCCAGCTCGGAGGTGTACCGGGCGGTGAAGTCCTCCCAGGAGAACGAGCCGTCGGTGCCGAACGGGATCGCCCGCAGGAAGTAGTAGCGGTACGCGTCCACGCCGAAGTGCGAGGTGAGGTCGGTGGGCGCGATGCCGGTCAGGTTGGACTTGGACATCTTCTCGCCGCCGACCATCAGCCAGCCGTTGGCGACGACCCGCTTGGGCAGCGGCAGGCCGGCGGCCATCAGCATGGCGGGCCAGATGACCGCGTGGAAGCGGAGGATGTCCTTGCCGACCAGGTGGACGGAGGCGGGCCACAGCTCGGCGAAGCGCTCCGGGTCGCTGCCGTAGCCGGCCGCGGTGATGTAGTTCTGCAGCGCGTCCACCCACACGTAGAGGACGTGCTTCTCGTCCCAGGGCAGCGGCACGCCCCAGTTGAAGGTGGAGCGGGAGATCGAGAGGTCCTTCAGGTCCTGCTCGACGAAGCGCAGCACCTCGTTGCGGGCCGAGGCGGGCTGGATGAAGCCCGGGTTGGCGGCGTAGAACTCCAGCAGCTTCGGGCCGTACGCGGAGAGGCGGAAGAAGTAGTTCTCCTCCTCCAGCCACTCGACCGGCCGCTTGTGCACGGCGCAGAGCTTCTCGTCCTCGGTGGCGCCGTCCAGCAGCTCCGACGGGAGCTTGAACTCCTCGCAGCCGACGCAGTACGGGCCGGAGTAGCCGCCCTTGTAGATCTCGCCCTTGTCGTACAGGTCCTGGACGAACTCCTGCACCCGGGCGGTGTGCCGCTCCTCGGTGGTGCGGATGAAGTCGTCGTTGGCGATCTCCAGGTGCTCCCAGAGCGGCTTCCAGGCCTCCTCGACCAGCTTGTCGCACCACTCCTGCGGGCTGACGCCGTTGGCCTCGGCGGTCCGCATGATCTTCTGACCGTGCTCGTCGGTGCCCGTCAGGTACCACACCTTCTCGCCGCGCTGGCGGTGCCAGCGGGTGAGGACGTCGCCCGCCACCGTGGTGTACGCGTGGCCCAGGTGGGGTCGGTCGTTGACGTAGTAGATCGGGGTGGAGACGTAGTACGCCGGGGCGCTCGTCCCGGTGGTGCTGTGTTCTGCAGTGGCCGCCATGGTCGGAAAGCTTAGTCGGGCCCGAACGCCCGCCTCGACCGCATTACCCGCGCACCCGACCGGACCGCCCGATCACCCCGCGCGTCCGGAGGGGCCGCCCGCCGCACTGCTCGCGGCGGGCGGCCCCGGTCGCGCTCCCCGTGCCCGCGCTCCGGCCCTAGCCCAACAGCCGCGACCAGAACCGGGCCCAGCGTCCGCGCGGCTTCTCGGGCCCGGGCACCGGGGGCGTCCCGGCCGGCTCGGCGTGCGCCGGGTAGCCGGGGGCGTGCTGCCAGGGCTGGTCGGCGACGGCCACCCGGCCCTCGCGCATGATCCGGACGGTGTGTCCACCGCATCCCGGGCAGGTCGGCTTGAGCAGCGGGGACGGTACCCGGACACCGTTGGCGTGGTACTCGAACACGGTGTGGCCGTCCCGGGCCACGTGGTGCTCGATGTCGTACGCCTGCTCCCAGCCGTACGCACAGCGCAGGCAGGCGAAGGAGTAGGCCTCCCGTACGGTCTCGACGGGAGTGTGCGGCCGCCCGGCCAGGCCGGGGGCGCTCAGTGCGTTGCCACTGCGGGGGCTACCGACGATCTCGCTCATAGCCGTCTCCCAGCGCCCGCCGGGCGCTCGCCCGGCTGGGTCTTTCCATTCCAGGAAATGCCCGGACCGCCCCGGCCGACGCCCTTCTTGTGAAGACTTGGATGCGGGTTGGGAAGTCCTATACGAAAAGCCTTCCGCAACCCGGAAACCACGGCCGAAGCTTCAGCTCAGCGGGCGTTTACCGGGGCCTTCCCTCCAAGGTACGACTCCCCGCCCGCCACGCAACCCCCGGAATTCACCCCTTTTTCAAGGCCTCGTTCAGGCCGTCCTTCTTGGCCGCCACAACGGCGTCGAAGACGTCCCGCTTGGGCACGGAGAGTTCGACCGCGACCGCCGCGATGGCCTCCTTGCGCCGCTCCCCGGCCTCCTCCCGGACGGCCACCAGCCGGGCCAGCTCGGCCGGGGTCAGCTCCTGCGGTGCGGCCGGCGGGGCGCCCGCGACCACGACGGTGATCTCGCCCTTGACGCCCTCGGCCGCCCAGGCCGCCAGCTCGCCGATCGGCCCGCGCTTGACCTCCTCGTAGGTCTTGGTGAGCTCGCGGCACACGGCGGCCGGCCGCTCGGGCCCGAACGCCTCGGCCATCGCGGCCAGCGCCTCGGCGATCCGGTGCGGCGCCTCGAAGAAGACCATGGTGCGCGGCTCGGCGGCGACCGAGGCCAGCTGCCGGGCCCGGTCGCCGGTCTTGCGCGGCAGGAAGCCCTCGAAGGTGAAGCGGTCGACCGGCAGGCCGGACAGTGCGAGCGCGGTGAGCACGGCGGACGGCCCGGGCACCGCGGTGACCTTCACGTCGGCCTCGACGGCAGCCGCGACCAGCCGGTAGCCGGGGTCGGAGACGGAGGGCATCCCGGCGTCGGTGACCAGCAGCACCCGGGCGCCGCCGAGCAGCGCCTCGACCAGCTCGGGGGTGCGGGCGACCTCGTTGCCCTCGAAGTAGGAGACGACCCGCCCGGCCGGGGTCACCCCGAGCGCCTGGGTGAGCCGGCGCAGCCGCCGGGTGTCCTCGGCCGCGATGACGTCGGCCGTGGCCAGCTCGGTGAGCAGCCGGGGCGGGGCGTCCGAGACGTCGCCGATGGGGGTGCCTGCGAGAACGAGTACTCCTGTCACGGGTCCCATCCTTGCAGTTCCGAGCGGCCGGGGCGTTTGGTGACGATTCGGGCAGCTTCCGAGGGACCGGTCACACGTACGAGGAGCGCCCCTACGATGTGGCGGATGAACGGCGACACGGCGGCGCAGACGCCCACTGGTACGGACCACTCCGCGCAGGGCGGTGCCGGCCTGCCGTCCCCCCGCTCACCTCGGTCACCTCGGTCACCCCTGAGCTGGCGGGAGCGCCTGGCCCGCCACGGCTACCGCGCCCGCCCGACCGCGACGCTCACCGAGCGTCTGGTCCCGCCGATGCCGGACGGCCCCGGGGTGACCGGCCGCGACGTGCCGCAGTCGCCGCTGCTGCTGCGGCTGGGGATCTCGCTGCCGCAGGGCCTCTGGTACTTCCTGTGCCGCTGGTCCGGCTGGCTGGGCCCGATCGCCGTGGCGGTGTTCGCCGGGCTGCTGCGCTTCACCGACCTCGGCCAGCCGCACGCGATCATCTTCGACGAGACGTACTACGCCAAGGACGCCTACGCGCTCTGGCACGGCGGCTACGAGATCAACTGGCCGGAGGACGCCAACACGACGATCATGACGCCGGGTGCGGCCGTCCCGTACCGCCCGACGCCCTCGTACGTGGTGCACCCGCCGGTCGGCAAGTGGATCATCGGCGCGGGCGAGCAGCTGTTCGGCATGAACCCCTTCGGCTGGCGGTTCGCGGTGGCCCTGCTCGGCACCCTGTCGGTGCTGATGCTGGCCCGGATCGCCCGCCGGATGTTCCGTTCGACCCTGCTGGGCTGCGTGGCCGGCCTGCTGCTCTCGGTGGACGGCCTGCACCTGGTGCTCAGCCGGACCGCCCTGCTCGACCTGGTGGTGATGTTCTGGATGCTCGCCGCCTTCGGCTTCCTGCTGCTGGACCGCGACCGCACCCGGGCCCGGCTGGCGGCGAGGCTCGGCGGCCTGGAGAACCCGGCGCTCGCCCAGCGGCTCAACCTGGGCTGGCGCCCGTACCGGATCGCGGCCGGCGTCTGCGTCGGCCTGACCTGCGCCACCAAGTGGAGCGGCCTGTACGTGGCGGCGGCCTTCGGCGTGATGACCGTGCTGTGGGACGTCGGCGCCCGTCGGCTGGCCGGCGCCCCGCGCCCCTACCTGGCGGTGCTCGCCCGGGACGTGGTGCCGGCCTTCGTGTCGGTCGTGGTGGTCTCGGTGGCCGTCTACCTGGCCTCCTGGTGGGGCTGGTTCGCCAGCAGCACCGCGCCCGGCCAGGGCGGCTGGGGCCGGGACTGGGCGGTCGGCCGCTCCACCGACTACCCGTGGATACCCGAGGCCCTGCGCGCCCTGTGGCACTACCACTCGACGGTCTACGAGTTCCACACCCACCTCACCGACCCGCACACCTACCAGTCCAACCCGTGGTCCTGGCTGGTGCTGGGCCGCCCGGTGTCCTTCTACTACGAGTCCCCGAAGTTCGGCCAGAACGGCTGCACCGCCGCCGACTGCGCCCGCGAGGTGCTGGGCATCGGCACCCCGCTGCTGTGGTGGACGGCCGTGGTGGCGCTGGTCTACTGCCTGTGGCGCTGGGCGTTCCGGCGGGACTGGCGGGCCGGCGCGCTGCTGTGCGGCCTGGCGGCCGGCTACCTGCCGTGGTTCCTCTACCAGCAGCGGACGATCTTCCTCTTCTACGCGGTGGTCTTCGTCCCGTTCCTGGTGCTCGCGGTGACGATGCTGGTCGGCGCCCTGATCGGGCCGGCCGGCGCCTCCCGGGACCGCCGGATCATCGGCTCGACGACGGCCGGCCTGCTGGTGCTGCTGATCGTCTGGAACTTCCTCTACTTCTTCCCGCTGTTCACCGGGCAGACCATCCCGCTGGACGACTGGCGCGCCCGGATGTGGTTCAACAGCTGGATCTGAGCCCGCGGCCCGACCCGACGTCCACACCGCACCCCCGAATCGTCCGTACGCGGTGCACGACACGTACCAGATCCGTCACAAGTCCCGGGCGTTTCGTCGGCGTACCGATTCGCCCTGCCTAGGGTGGGGAGGTACCGCGTTTCCGGCCCCGGCCGGTTGCGCCCGGCCGCGAGACCCCTGGGGGAACTGCACCATGCGCAGTGGCGCGAAGATCGGCATCATCACCGGCGTGTCCATCGTCGTCCTCGCGGGCGGCGGCTACGGCGCGTACAGCCTGATGGGCGGCTCGGACTCCGGGTCCTCCGACGCCAAGAAGCCCCGCACGGTGGTGGCCGAACCCCCCTCGGCCGATCAGGCGGCGAACGGCGCGAAGGACTTCCTGGCCGCCTGGGCGTCCGGCGACATCGCCAAGGCGGCCTCGCTGACGGACGACCCGGCCGCGGCCACCACGGCGCTGACCGCCTTCAAGGACCAGGTGAAGCCGAGCGCCCTGACCCTGACCCCGGCCGGTCCGGCCACCCCGCAGGCCTTCGCCTCGGCCACCGGCACCCCCACCCCGGCCAAGCCCACCGGCGCGGCCTCGGCGACCCCGTCCGCCACCGGCACCCCCGGCGCCACCGACTCGCCGTCCGCCACCGCCACTCCCGGGCCCACCGGCGTGCTGATGGGCTTCAAGGCCCGCGCCGAGTTCGAGGGCACCAGCCGGGTGTGGGACTACAACGGTTTCCTCGGCGTCGTGAAGATGAGCGACAACACCCCGGCCGTGCACTGGGCGCCCTCGGTGATCCACCCGCACCTGTCCGGCAACGAGACGATCGCCACCCAGCAGGTCTTCTCCCCGCCGTCCACCGTGGTGGACCGCAACGGCAAGCCGCTGCAGGGCGCCTCGCTCACCCCGGCGCTGATGAGCACCCTGCAGGACAACGCCCGCAAGCTGCTGCCGCCGGACCCGAACAAGGACCAGGACGCGGGCAGCGCGGTGGTGATCACCGACCCGTCCGGCAAGACCACCCCGGACAAGTTGTTCACCATCGTCGAGCCGAAGCCCGGCAAGCCGTTCAAGGTGACCATCGACAACACCGTCCAGGCCGCCGCCGAGAAGGCGATGACCGACCTGGGCGGCAAGTCCGGCTCCATCGTCGCGATCGAGCCGAGCACCGGCCAGGTGCTGGCCTTCGCCAACGCGCCGGCCACCGGCCAGAACCGGGCCTTCGCCGGCCTGCTCGCGCCCGGTTCGACGATGAAGATCGTCACCTCGACGGCCCTGCTGGAGGCCGGGGTCAACCCGGACACCGTGGTGGCCTGCCCGGAGAAGAGCAGCAACCCGGTGGCGATCCCGAACGACTTCCCGGGCGCCTTCCCGAACAACACGCTCCAGCAGGACTTCATGGTGTCCTGCAACACGGCCTTCATCAACCAGGGCCTGACCAGCCTCAAGCCCGAGACGCTGTCCAGCACCGCCAAGGACGTGTACGGCATCGGCATGGAGTGGAAGACCGGCCTGCCGAACGCCGACGGCAAGATCCCGGCGACCCCGGGCAGCAAGGACGAGCAGGCCATGAACTACATCGGCCAGGGCAAGGTCCAGATGAACCCGCTGGCCATCGCCTCGATCACCGCGACCGTCCAGAGCGGCGCCTTCAAGCAGCCCATCCTGGTCGCCGGTCTGCCGCAGCAGCCCGCGGCCCGCCAGATCTCGCCGGACGTCGCCGCCAAGCTGCGCGCGATGATGAACGCCACCGCCGTCGGCGGCACGGCCAAGGACGTGATGGCCGGGATCACCGACAACGCGGGCGCCAAGACCGGCTCCGCCGAGGTCCAGGGCGCCTCCACCACCAACAGCTGGTTCACCGCCTTCCGCGGCAACATCGCGGTCGCCGCCGAGGTCCAGGGCGGCGGCCACGGCGTCGACGCGGCCGGCCCGGCGGTCGCCTCGCTGCTCAAGGCGGCGGGCAGCCACTGATCCCGTGAGCGCTCGCAGGCCCCCGTCCGACCTCGGACGGGGGCCTGCGGTCTGCTGATCCCGTGAACCCGCCCCGAGCCGAAGGGGCGCGCCGGTGCCGAAAGGGAGAAGCGACAAGCGACGAAGGAGCGCCAGAGCGCCGACCGTCGGCACCGGGTCCGAGCGCCCCGGAGGCGAGAGGGCGAGTCACAGCGAGCGGGCGACCAGCACAGAGCGAGTGGGCGAGTCACGGCTCAGCGTCGCGGCAGCACGGGCTCCGGCGGGTCCGGCAGCGGGCGGGGCCGGACCGGGCGGCGGCTGCTCCAGCGCCGGGCCGCCAGCCGGGGCCAGATCACCAGGACGACCGGCAGCGCCAGGTACCCGAACCGCCCGGCCGGGGCGAGCGCGAAGGCGATCGCGAGTCCTGCGGCCAGCAGGTCGGCGGCGGCGATCGCGGAGACCGGCGGCCGGGCCAGCAGCCAGATCGCCACCCCGACCAGGGCGACCGTCATCAGCGCCAGCGAGATGGAGTGCCCGGTCGGCCCGAAGCCGGCCAGCACCTTGCCGGGCAGCGGGCTGCCGGCCGGGGTGCGGATCGCGGTCATCCCGAGCGGGAAGCGCACCACCTGGTCGCGCAGCTGGTCCGGCTGGGTCAGGACGGACGGCAGGATCACCGCCGCGCTCACCCCGACCCCGATCAGCGCGGTGCGGGCGGCGGGCCGACGCCCGTACAACCGCCAGAGCAGCAGCACGGCCACCGGCAGGGCCGGCCAGGCGGTCCATTTGAGGCTGCAGGCGAGGGCGAGCACCAGTCCGGCGCCGACCGTGCGGTTGCGCTCGGCGAGGGCCATGGCCAGGCAGCAGACCCCGATCAGCGGCAGGTCGACCCCGCCGACGGCCAGGGCGAGCGCTATCAGCGGCGAGGCGGTGAGGACGGCCAGCGGCAGCAGCGGCACGCGCGGGGCGCCGCCGGAGGGCCGCAGCAGCCGCCAGACCGCCAGCAGGCAGACGACGAAGGTGAGGGCGAACCAGATCCGGGCGTCCCCGACGACCCGGGCGAAGGCGGTGGAGTTGCCGAGCAGCTGGCGCGGCAGCCCGAACAGGGCCATCGCCGGCAGGTACGGGTTGTAGTCGGTGACGATCACCGGGTGCGGCAGGTACGCGTCGCCGGTGGTGAGCAGGAGGTGGGCCGAGCGTTCGACCACCATGACCTCGGACTGGTGGCGGCCGGTCAGGGCGAGCAGTCCGAGCGGCGCGAACACCGCGCCGGCGAGGGCGACCGCGGCGGCCGTCCGGGGGGCGTAGGAGCGCGGCAGCGTGAGGCAGAACAGCCCGGCCAGGAGGTAGGCGGGGGCCGCGACGAGGCCCCACAGCCGCTGGTTGGGCAGGTCGGAGACGAGCGGGAAGGCGGCGGCCCAGCCGGCCGCGATCAGACAGCCGAGCAGCTGGACGGAGCGCAGCGAGGCGAGCCGGGCGGGATTCCACCGATCGGACGTGGGCGGAAAGGTGCTCTCGCCGCGCTGGCGGGGGAAGGGCCGGGCGGAGAAGCCTCTGGGGGGACGCCCGGGTCTGGACGGCCGTTCGGCGCTGACGGTCTGGGCCGGCGTTCTGGCGCGGCCGGTGAAGCGGCCGCGCGGGCGGGAGAAGCCGGGCGTGCGGGTGCTCACCATGGTGGAAGGTTATGGGTGCCGGCCGGGCCCTGTCGCCATGGCGTCCGGGACCGGTCGGGACGCTACGCGCGTAGGGCCGCCGGGTGTCGTACCGAACGGCGGCCCTTCACGATTGGATAACGACGGGGTCAGCCGGTCGAACTGTCGGCAGGAACGGCCTGCTGCTCGGTCCGCTCCAGCCTGGAGTGCTTGATGCTGTAGCCGAAGTAGACCGCCACGGCGACGACGAGGGCGATCGCGCCGGCCCGGAAGGTGTCGGCGTGCAGGCCGGTGATCAGGTAGATGCAGAAGCCGACGCTGAGCAGCGGGACGACCGGGTAGCCGGGCACCTTGAAGCCGCGCGGCAGGTCGGGCTGGGTGCGGCGCAGGACGATCACGCCGATGGAGACCACCGAGAAGGCGATGAGGGTCCCGAGGCTGGTGATGTCGGCCAGGACGTCCAGCGGGATGAAGGCCGCCAGCGCGCCCACGCCGACGCCGACCACGAGGGTGTTCCAGATCGGGGTACCGGTGCGCGGGGAGAGCTCGGCGAAGCGCTTGGGCAGCATGCCGTCGCGGCCCATCGAGTACAGGATGCGGGTCTGGCCGTAGATCACCACGAGGGTGACGCTGAAGATCGAGATGATCGCGCCGACCGCGAAGATCATCGCGGGCCAGCCCTGGCCGGTGATGTCCTGCATGATCTGGGCGAGCCCGGCCTCCTGGCCGTCGAACTTGGTCCACGGCTGGGCACCGATGCCGGCGAGGGCGACCAGGATGTAGATCAGGGTCACCACGACCAGCGAGATGATGATCGCCAGCGGCATGGTGCGGCGCGGGTTCTTGACCTCCTCACCGGCGGTGGACACCGCGTCCAGGCCGATGAAGGAGAAGAAGATGCTGGACGCGGCGACCTGCACGCCGCCGATGCCGAGCGGCATGAACGGGGTCAGGTTGCCGGAGTGGAAGCCGGTCAGCGCGACGCCGACGAACAGCACCAGGATGAGGATCTTGATTCCGACCATGGCCGCGTTGACCTTCGCGGACTCGCTGACACCGCGGACCAGCAGGAAGCAGACCATCGCGACCAGCAGCAGCGCCGGCAGGTTGAACCAGTGCCCGCCGCCGGGGGCGCCGGAGAGCTGCTCGGGGATCTTGAATCCGAAGGCCAGGTCCAGGAACTTGTTCAGGTACTCGGCCCAGCTGACCGCGATCGCGGAGGCGGAGACGCCGTACTCCATGAGCAGGCAGATGCCGACGCCGAAGGCGACGCCCTCGCCGAGGGTGGCGTAGGCGTAGGAGTACGAGGAGCCCGAGACCGGGATCGCGGAGGCCATCTCGGCGTAGCAGAGCGCGGTGAGTCCGGCGGTGACCGCGGCGATCACGAAGGACAGGATGACGGCCGGCCCGGCCGCCGGGACCGCGCTGCTGAGCACGAAGAAGATGCCGGTGCCGATGGTGGCGCCGATGCCGATCGCGGACAGCTGCCAGAGTCCGATGGAGCGGCGCAGGTGGATGCCGGAGCGTCCGCCCTCCTCGGGTGCGCCGGCCGGAAGGCCGTGGCCCTCGCTCTCCGCGATCAGGGTCGAGACGGGCTTGCGTCGCAGCAGACGCGCACCAAGGGTGTTGCTGGCCAAAACTGCGGTCCTTCTAGGCGGGGGAGGGTGTCCTAGTGGCCGGTCACCCGAGGTACCGGGGGGTGCCATCGGGGACCAACCGAACAAACATCGGACAGTACCCCCCGAAGGCACCAGTGTCGCAAACAAACAATACCGATCGGCGCATTGTACGAATCGGCATATCAGACATCACAAACCGGACACTTCGTACGCGGCGGATTTACCGGACATTGGATAAAAGAGCAGGTCAGTGACCCTGTCCGGGTCAGCGGCCGAGCACCGCCCGCATCACCGACCGGGCGATCGGCGCGGCCAGCGCGCCACCGGTGACGTCCGTGGCGTCACTGTCCGCGACGACCACGGCCACCGCGACCGGCGGCACCGCGTCCGAGCCGGCCGGCTTGGCCCAGGAGATGAACCACGCGTACGGCGTCCCGCTGTTGTCCACGCCGTGCTGGGCGGTGCCGGTCTTGCCGCCGACCACCGCCCCGGCGATCCGGGCGTTGCCGCCGGTGCCGTTCTCGACCACATCGGTCATCAGCCCCCGCACCTGCCCGGCCACCGCCGGAGTCACCGCCCGCTTGTACACCTGCGGCTTCATCAGCTGCACCACGGTGCCGTCGCTCCTGGTCAGCTTGTCCACAAGCTGTGGACGCATCACCGTCCCGTTGTTGGCGACCCCGGCCGCGACCATCGCCATCACCAGCGGTGTGGCCGCGGTGTCGAACTGCCCGATCGAGGAGAGCGCCAGCTGCGACTGGTCCATCGCGGTGTCGAAGTTGGACCGGGCCGGGCGGACCGGCAGGTCCAGCTTCGGGTCGTTGAAGCCGAAGCCCTCGGCCGTGGCCGTCATCGCCTCCAACCCGGTCCGCACCCCGAGGTAGCCCAGCACGCTGTTGCAGCTGGCCGTCATCGCGGCGTCCAGCGACAGGCCGGGCCGGTCGCAGACCGCGCTGTCGTTGACCAGCGGCGTGGTCGTCCCGGGCAGCACGTACGGGAACGGTGCCCCGGTCGGCGCGTTCGGGTCGGTGACCACCCCGCTCGCGAGCGCGGCCGCGGCGGTGACCACCTTGAAGGTCGAGCCCGGCGGGTAGGTCTGGCGCAGCGCCCGGTTGAGCATCGGCTGGTCGGTGTCGGCCTGCAGCCGGTTCCAGGCCGTCTGGTCGGAGCCGGAGGAGCCGGCGAAGTCGCCCGGGTCGTAGGAGGGGGTGCTGGCCAGCGCCAGGATCCGCCCGGTGGCCGGCTCGATCGCGGCCACCGCGCCCTTCTGCCGGCCGAGCCCGCGCATCGCGGCCTGCTGGGCGGCCTGGTCGATGGTGGTGTAGACGTCCCCGCCGGGGTTCTGCCGACGGGCGATCGCGTCCCAGAGCGACCACCCGGCCAGCCGGCCGTCGGTGCCGGCCAGCAGGTCGTCCTCGGTGCCCTCCAGCTGGGAGTTGCCGTACGCCTGGGAGGCGAAGCCGGTGACGGCGGCGTAGGTCGGGCCGTCGGTGTAGGTGCGCTTGTACGCGTAGCGACCGCCGGTGGCCCGGGAGCCGGTGACGGCCTCGGCGCCGACCAGGATGTTCCCGCGCGGCTGGGCGTAGCGCTCGATGGTGAGGCGCTGGTTGGCGCTGTTGTGGTTGAGGTCCTTGGCCTCGAACACCTGCACCCGGGTGGCCTGCACGCACAGCGCCGCGACCAGCAGCAGGCAGAAGGTGGCCGCACGGCGCCCGGTGACCGAGATCCCGGGCAGCCCCTGCGGGCCGTTCCCCTTCAACCGGATCCGCGCCATCAGCCCACCTCCGGCGCGGGCCGCCGGGCGTCGTCGCTCATGCGTCCGGCTCGCTTCGCCCGGAAGCCGCTTCGCGACCACGCCGCCCGACCTTGATCCGCTCACTGCCCTCGCTCATCCGAACGAGCAGCGCGACGATGATCCAGTTGGTCACCACCGAGGAGCCGCCCTGGGCGATGAACGGCATGGTCATCCCGGTCAGCGGGATCAGCGCCAGCACCCCGCCCGCCACCACGAACACCTGCAGCCCGACGATCGCCGCCAGCCCGATCGCCAGCAGCCGCCCGAACGGGTCGCGCAGCGCGATGCCGGTCCGGAACCCGCGCGAGATCAGCACCGCGTACAGCAGGAACACCGCGATCAGCCCGGTCAGACCGAGCTCCTCGCCGATGGTGGCGAGGATGAAGTCCGACTTGGCGGCGAAGCCGATCAGCACCGAGTGCCCTCTGCCCAGCCCGGCGCCCAGCTCGCCGCCCCAGGCGAAGGCGAACAGCGACTGGGCGATCTGGTTGGCGCCCTTGCCCGCCGCGATCGAGCCCAGCGGGTCCAGCCAGTCCGTCACCCGGCTGTGCACGTGCGGCGAGAGCCAGCCCACCGTCACCGCGCCGACCGCCGCCAGGCCCAGTCCGATCGCGATCCAGCCGGTGCGCGCGGTGGCCACGTAGAGCATCACCACGAACAGGCCGAAGAAGAGCAGCGAGGTGCCGAGGTCGGTCTCCAGCACCAGCACGCCGACGAAGGCCGCCCAGATCATCAGCACCGGCCCGAGCACCCGCCCGCGCGGCAGCTGCCAGCGCCAGACCCGGCGACCGGTGAGCGCCAGCGCGTCCCGGTGCACCGCCAGGTAGGCGGCGAAGAAGACGGCCAGCAGGATCTTGGCGAACTCCCCCGGCTGGAAGGAGAGCGGTCCGATCACGACCCAGATCCGCGAGCCGTACACCGGCGGGAAGAAGATCGGCAGCACCATCAGGACCAGCGCCACCAGCGCCCCGAGGTAGGCGTAGCGCTGCAGCCGCCGGTGGTCGCGCACCAGCAGCACCACGCCGATGAACAGCGCCACCCCCAGGCCCGACCAGAGCAGCTGGGTGGAGGCGGCGGCCCGGCCCGGGGTGACCCGGTCGAGGCGGTAGATCACCACCAGCCCGATCCCGTTGAGCAGCACGGCGATCGGCAGCAGCAGCGGGTCCGCGTACCGGGCCCGCCACCGGACGACGGCGTGCGCCGCCAGCGCCAGCACGCCCAGCGCGGCGCCGTACTGGGCCGCGTCGGCCGGCACCGTGCCGTCCAGGTTGACGCCGACCTCGATGTAGCCGAACACGGCGATCAGGACGGCGGCCAGCACCAGCACCAGCTCGGTGGTGCGCCTGGTCGGCACCGGCCGGGCGGGCCCGGCGGCGGATCTCGTCACGGCGGAGGGTGTCGCCACGGACCGTCCTGAGGGGAGGCGGGGAGTCGAAGGAGCCGACCGGGACCGGGTGCCGGTACGGCGGCACCCGTGGTCCGATTCGTCACCCTAACGATCACTATCCATATGTATTGGTAATTCATTGCGGTGTGTCCGCCATTGTCGCAGGGCCACCCGCCCCCGACGGGACCGGCGCGAGCGCAGCGCCCGGCAATCCGCTCTCCACGCGCCGGAGTTCACACCCGGATGGGGAGGTGCACCGTCCGGTCCCGTTTGGCCTTGGCGAACTGATGATCCCTAGGATCTGGCGCGTGACTACCGGACGACGACCGAAGACCAGGCTCGGCAGCCTGCTGGCCGCCCTGGCGATAACGGGCGCCTCGCTGCTCCTCGGCCTGCCCGCCCATGCCGACGAACCATCAGCCGGCGCCTCATCCGCGCCCAAGGAGAACCCCAAGGTCGACCTGATCCTGGATGTCAGCGGTTCCATGAACACCGCCGACATCCAGGGCAAGAGTCGCATCTCGGTGGCCCAGAACTCGCTCGACGAGGTGATCGACGCCCTTCCCGCGGAGGCCGAGTTCGGCATCCGCACCCTCGGTGCCACCTACCCCGGCAACGACAAGACCGCCGGCTGCCAGGACACCAAGCAGCTCTTCCCGGTCGGCAAGACCAACAAGGTCGAGGCCAAGACCGCGGTCGCCACCCTGCGCCCCACCGGCTGGACCCCGATCGGCCTGGCCCTGCGCGGCGCGGCCCAGGACCTCGGCAAGGGCGACGCCACCCGCCGGATCGTCCTGATCACCGACGGCGAGGACGACTGCGCCCCGCCGGACCCGTGCGACGTGGCCCGCGAACTCGCCGCCCAGGGCATCCACCTGGTGGTCGACACCCTCGGACTGGCGCACGACGACAAGACCCGCCAGCAGCTGCTCTGCATCGCCAACGCGACCGGCGGCACCTACACCGACGTCCGCACCCCGCAGCAGCTCACCGACAAGGTGAAGCAGCTGATCGACCGCAACGACGACACCTACACCGTCAACCCGGTCCAGACCACCGGCACCGACAAGTGCGAGAGCGCCCCGGTGCTCACTCCCGGCGTCTACAGCGACCGCGAGAAGTTCTCCGAGCACCGCGTCTACAAGGTCCCGGTCAAGGCCGGCCAGGAGCTGCGCGCCTCGGTCAGCGTGGGGCTCGACCGCGCGGTGAACCGCGACTACGGCGTCCTGCTCCAGGCCACCAGCGCCACCGGCCAGGAACTCGTCCGCGGCACCGACGCCGGCAGCACCCGCACCGACGTGGTCTCCACCGGTCTGCGCTGGTCCACCAACGACTCCAAGGGCTACGTCACGACGAGCCCGACCTCCTCGGCCAAGGACAAGCCGGACACCACCGTCTGCCTGGTCGTCAGCAACTCGCTGGCCCCGCAGGCCGGCGTGCACACCGACCCCGGCATGCCGCTGGAGCTGACCGTCGACCTGGCCTCCGCCTCGCCCGCCCCCGAGGGCGCCGCGATGGGCCTCGGCCGCGGCTGGATCCTGCTGCTCACCCTCACCCTGTCCGGCCTGGTCTTCGGCCTGGTCTCCGGCTGGATCGCACGCTGGCGCATCGCCGTCTGGCGGGAGAACTGACCATGCGTACGACGATCCGCGGCGCCCTCGCCGCCCTCGCCCTGCTGCCCGCCCTCGCGCTGGGCGCCCCGGCCGCCTCCGCCGCGCCCTCGCCCACGGCGAGCGCCAGCGGCACCCCGGCCCCGGCCACCAAGGCCGGCACCTCGTTCCTGACCGCCGTCAACCTCTCCCCCGGCCAGGACGCCAACGTCGCCGCCTCCACCGGCGACTACCTGTACTGGGCGTTCGGCGCCTCCGAGGGCCAGACCCCGGCGGTCAGCCTGACCGTCAACCTGGCCCCCTCGGCCGACCGGCACGGCCCGCAGACCTGGACCGTCGAGGTCTTCGACGGGCTGCGCCGCCGCCAGGCCTGCACCGCCGGCACCCAGAACGCCACCGGCGACCAGAGCGCCACCTCCCTGACGCTCAACTGCACCCTGCGCGAGGTCCGCACCTGGGCCGAGCCGTGGTCCGGCGACCCGCTGCCCGGCACCTACTACGTCCGGCTCTCGGTCACCGACGCCCCCCAGCCCGACCTCGGCCTGCCCGCCGGCGCCCAGCTGCACGTCAGCGCCAAGGGCAACGCCGACAACGCCCAGCCGGAGGGCGGCGAACTCAAGGCCCCGCTCGTCCCGCCGGTCGGCGGCGGCGCGAGCACGGCCAAGGCGGCGGCCCCGGTGGCCCAGAAGGAGCACTGGTACACCGGCTGGTTCTCCGGCTGGAACAGCCGCTGGTACTGGACCATCGGCGGCGGCTTCCTGGCCGCCCTCGCCGGTGTCCTCGGCTACAAGCTGACCCGGCACCCGCGCGGCCGGCGCCCCGGCCACTACGGCGCCGTCCCGCCCCAGGGCTCGCACCAGCACGGCTCCTACGCCGACCGCCCGTAGCCCCGTAGCCCCGCGCACGAGAGGGCCGGCCGGACACCGTTCCGGCCGGCCCTCGGTGGCTCCCCCGCTCGTACCCCTTTTTCGGTGCTCGGCTCGCCTCCGGGCCGCTCCGACCCGGTGCCGACGGTCGGCGCTCCGGCGCTCGTGCCCCCTTTTTTGGGGCTCGGCTCGCCTCCGGGCCGCTCCGACCCGCTGCCGACGGTCGGCGCTCCGGCGCTCGTGCCCCCTTTTTTGGTGCTCGGCTCGCCTCCGAGCCGCTCTGACCCGCTGCCGACGGTCGGCGCTCCGGCGCTCGTGCCTCGCTGGTCGCTTCTCCCTTTCGGCACCGGCGCGGCCCTTCGGCTCGCTCGCAGCCTTACGGCTCGTGCGCGGCCCTTCGGCTCGGGGGGGCAGGTCTGCGACGATGAAGGCATGCAGCCCCACGGCCGGATCGTGGTCGGTGTGGACGGCTCCGCGCCCGCCCGTGCGGCCGTCCGCTGGGCGGCCCGCCTGGCCGGCCTCACCGGCGGCCCGTTGGAGGCGGTGGCCGTCTGGGACTTCCCCTGCCTCTACGGCGAGCACGGCCTCGTCCCGCCCGTCCTGGACGGCTTCGGCGCGGAGCGGCGGGCGGCCGCCGTCCTCGCCGAGACGGCCGGCCTCGCCACGGCGGCCGCCGACCTCGCCGTCCCACTGCGCCGCCACCTCAAGGCCGGGCGGCCCGGCCCCGCCCTGGTCGCCGCCGCGACCGGCGCCGACCTGCTCGTCCTCGGCAACCGCGGCCACTCCACCCCGCCGGACGCCCCGCTCGGCACCGTCGCCCAGTACTGCCTGCACCACGCGCCCTGCCCGGTGGTCATCGTCCGGGAGCCCTGAGGCGGCCGTCAGCCCTTGAACAGGTTGTGCCCCACGTCGGACGGCACCTCGTCCTGGACCGGCTTGCTGCCCGGCCCGGGCACGTGCTCGCCGGGCACCGGCTCGCTGCCCTCCCGGTGCAGCAGCACCACCCCGTCCTCGGCCCAGAGCTGTCGGTAGCCGTGTGCCAGCAGCAGCTGGATCCGGTCGGCCTGCTCCTTGTCGGTCTTGAACGGGAAGGAGCGCTTGTCGGAGCGGGTGAGCACGTACTCGCGCCCGCGCGGCGTCCCGTCCACCAGCACCACGTCCGCCCGCGCGGTCAGCCGCGGAGCGATCTGGTTGTCCGCCTCCACCGAGGCCCCCTCCGGGATCAGCGCGGCCGCCCGGACCAGCGCGGCCTCGCTCGCCTTGGGCGCCCAGGAGGACGGCACCGCCAGCTGCAGCAGCCCGATCGGTACGGCCGCCACCAGCGCCACCCCGGCCGTGCCCAGGCCCAGCAGCCGGGCCCGCCGACGGGTGGGCTCGGGCCGCTCGGCGGCACTCAGCCGGCCCAGCACCTCGATCGCGGCGGTCAGCAGGATCGGCCAGAGCATCGAGTCGTAGTGCCGGGCGATCGACCAGTGGTTGGGGTTGCTGGAGAGGATCCGCTCGGCCAGCAGCGGCAGGGCGCACAGCGCGGTGGCCGAGCGCAGCGGCAGCAGGAACATCGTGCCGAACAGCCAGAGCAGCAGCAGCGGCTTGAGTGGCTGGTCGAAGGCGGTCTGCACCAACAGGAACGGGTTGTGCAGCAGGTGCTTCACGGCGTCGCCGCCGTCGTTGCCGAGCGTCGTGTAGTTCCAGTAATAGCCCGGCTCCCCGCCCATCGCCGGGATCAGCCACTTGATCGCCACCGCCGAGGCGACCGGCCCGCCCAGCAGCAGCCCGATCCCGGTGAAGCGCCCGGCGCGGTCCCCGGTACGGCGGGTGCGCAGCAGCAGCACCAGGCCGTACGCGCCGACCATCAGGCCGAGGTCCTCCTTGGTGCAGCACAGCAGCACCCCGGCGAGCACCACCGCGGCGTACCGGCGGGCCAGGCCGCGCTCCAGCATGAGCAGGGTCAGCGGGACGGCGAACGCCACCTCGTGGAAGCCGACCCGGGCGGCGACCAGCAGCGGCCAGCCGAGCGCGTAGACCAGACCGGCCAGGTCGGCGGCCCGGCGGGCGGTGCGCGGCTCGGCGGCGGCGAAGCAGTGCGCGACGATCCGTCGGATCAGCGGCACCCCGAGCGCGAACAGCAGCGCCTGTCCGATGATCAGCGAGCGCGGGTCGTCCCAGATCCAGTACAGCGGCGCGAGCAGCGCCAGCACCGGGGAGAAGTGGTCGCCCAGCAGCGAGAACCCGGGCGGGAACTCGTGGTGGTAGCTCTTCAGCGTCGAGACCGGCAGCCCGAAGTGGGCGTAGCCGCGCACGCCCTGGTCGAAGATGCCGAGGTCGAAGCCGCCGAGCGAGACGGAGGCCCAGCCCTGCAGGCCGACGGCGCACGTCGCCGCGAAGCACAGCACGCCGAGCAGCACGGTACGGCGGGCCGGCGAGCCCAGGACGGCTGCCGCCCGGCGGGCGGCCGGTGCGGCGGCCCGGGGCGGCGACGGGGTTGCGGTCTGGGTGGTCACGTCGACTCTGATCCGTCAGGTCCGGTTGGTCAGGGCGGGGTCACGGTCGGGGTCGTGCCCAGGTTCGTGGCCGGGGTCATGGTCGAGCTTGGTGGCCAGCAGCGCCCAGGCGCCGGCCGAGGCGTCGACGGCCTGGCGCCGGGCGCGGTACAGCCGCAGGCCGACGACGGCCAGCACGGCGATGCCGAGCGGCGGGTAGATCGAGCCGGGCAGCTGCCAGTACCAGGCGACGCCGCGGCCCCAGCGGTGCGGCACCGTCCACATCACGTGGGAGAGGAACACCACCAGCGTCACGGCGAGCAGCGCCTGCCGCGCCCTGGTCCTGGCCTCCACCACCAGCAGGGCGATCAGCGGGACGCACCAGACCCAGTGGTGGGTCCAGCTGATCGGCGAGACCAGCAGCGCCGTGAAGGCGGCGCAGACGGCGCCCCAGGCGTCGGCCCGGCGCAGCACCCGGGCGGAGCGCCCGGCGAGCACTGCCACTCCGAGCCCGAGCGCGCCGACCAGCGCGGAGGCGATCAGCCCGACCAGGCCGGGGTCGTTGACGTCGAGGAGCCGGCAGACGGCCCCGCGCAGCGACTGGTTGTCCACCAGCACGGTGACGCCCACCCGGCTCGGGTCCCAGAGGTAGGTGCTCCAGAACCCGTACGAGGCGTCCGGCAGCGCGAGCCAGCCGATCAGGCCAGCACCCAGGAAGGTGGCGATCGAGACCAGGCCGGCCCGGACCCGGCCGGTCAGGAGCAGGTAGACGGCGAACAGGCCCGGGGTGATCTTGATGGCGGTGGCCAGGCCGATGCCCACGCCCTTGAACCGGCTGCGGTCCGGGCGGGTCAGGTCCCACAGCACCAGGCAGAGGATGCCGAGGTTGACCTGGCCGTACTGGAAGGTGGTGAACACCGGCTCCAGCCAGACGCCGAGGCCGGTGGCGAGGATCACGGCGGCCGGACGGGTGCGCTCGGGCCAGCCGGCCAGCCGGAGGGAGAGGTGGACGGCCCCGGCGAGCAGCGCGTAGTTGAGGAGCATCACCAGGACGCGCAGGGTGCTCACGTCGAACCAGGTGCTCGGGACGAACAGCATCGCGGCGAACGGCGGGTAGGTGGCCGGGAGGTCCCAGCCGGGCAACCGCATCGCGTAGAGGTCCTGGCCGTTCACCACGGCCTGGCCCTCGGCCCGGTAGACCAGCATGTCGACCATGGTCGCCCCGTGCAGGTGCCGCACCAGGACGAAGGCCGTCAACGACACCGCCGCCGCGCAGGCCGCCGCGATGGTCCAGGAATTCGGTCTTCCGGTTGCCGGGCCGCCTTCGGGCTCCTCCGGCTCCGCTTGTCGCGTCCACCGCTTCAGACCGAACTCGCGCACCGCGATGGCACCCCGTTGAGATAGACCAGATCGTTCCCTCGTCAGCGTCTGGGCCCACCCACCATAACCGACCCTTCTGAGACCCAAACGGCGTCAGAATCCGCCCCGCGAGAGGGTTGTGACCTCCACCACAGCGGTCGCTCCGGTCGGCCCGGGAGTCGCGACCGGAGCCGCAAAACGCGAAATCCCGCCGGGAGTTGACTCCTGGCGGGATTTGCTGGACCGACCGGAGTCGATCCGTTGGGTGGAGCTGAGGGGATTCGAACCCCTGACCCCCTCGATGCGAACGAGGTGCGCTACCGGACTGCGCCACAGCCCCAACGAGAAGAAACTCTAGCACCTTTCGGAGGGGGTCTGTGACCACCCCCCTGGTCGGGGGGTGGTCACGGTCATTCGTTGGCGGCGCGGGGGCGGGCCTCCGGTGCGGGGGCCTCGGCGTACTGGTCGAACAGCGGGGTGCTGCGGGACTCGGTCGGGCGCCCGGCGGTCCAGGTGCCGGGGGCCGACAGGTCGAGGCCGCGGGAGACCCTGGGGGCGACCGGCGCGGTGACGTAGGTCGGCAGCGGGACGGGCACCGGCTCCCAGGAGTCCGGGCCGGCCGCACCGCGCTCGCGCATGCCGTCGACCCACTCCTCATGCTCGGTCGCCTCGGCCACCGCGGAGGCGGACACCAGGACGGTGGCCTCCTCGGGGTCGGCGGCCAGCCGCAGGTGCGGACGGCGGCCGGGTCGGTGCTCGGCGGGCGCGGCCGGGGCCGACTCCTCGTCGACGGGGGCCTCGACGGGGGCCTGCTCGGCCGCCGGGGCCTCGGCCCGCTGCCGCTCGCGCCGGCGCAGCTGCTCGGCCGCCTGGGCGGCCCGGGCGCGGTCCAGCTTCACCTCGTACCGCTGGCGCTCCAGCTTGCGCAGGTGGCCGATGTAGAGGGTGAGGAGGGCCCCCGGGATCGCCGGGACCCAGAGGAAGGCCAGTCCGGCCACCGCCGCGACCACGGCGCCGAGCGCGAAGGCGAGGAAGAGGGCGGTGACCATCCGGCGCCGGCGGGCCAGCAGCCGCGCCCGCCGCTCGGCCCCGGCCGGCCCCGCGGGGGCCGGCCGTTCGGCCGGGCGCTCGACGCAGGGTTCGGCCGGGGGCTCGGGCTCCCGGCCGGCGGGGTCGTCGGAGGCGGCCTCGTCCCGTTCGGGAGGACCGTCGTTGCTGTGCTCGTCGTCACGCGGTTCGTCACCCAGGGCCCGGGCTGCCCGCCGCTCCAGTGCCGAACGCCCGGCCAGCAGGCGGATGGCGGTGCTGAAGCGTTCCGTCGGGCGCGCCTCGTTGAGTTCGTCCTGCCTGCGGAGCCACATCGGCACCAGATAGGCGGCCCAGGCCCCTACGATGACGGCGTAGATAAGGCCGCTACTGCTCACGATTCACACCGTACGGGCGCCAGGGAAGGCCTGGCAGCAATTTGGCGCGGCGTGTCGTGTGATCAAGCTGATTCTCCGACTATTTTGCCGGTATTTGTGGCGGTCCGCCGCCACGCCGATGCCATATCGATATTTCTTTCGAACATATATTCAATTACCTGCCTCATGCCCGGAACTGATCGCCCGCCACCGCTCCAGCATCCCTTCCGGGACCTCGTCGGCGGTCAGGGCGTAGACCAAGTGGTCCCGCCAGTCGCCGTCGATGTGGAGATAGCGCGGGCGGATTCCCTCCGAGCGGAAGCCGAGCTTTTCCACCACCCGTCGGCTCGGGCCGTTCTCCGGGCGGATGCAGACCTCCATCCGGTGCAGTCCGAGCGTGTGGAAGCAGTAGTTCACCGAAAGCGCCACGGCGGTCGGCATGATGCCCCGACCGGCCACCGCCTCGTCGATCCAGTACCCGACATTGGCCGAGCACATCGAGCCCCAGGTGATCCCGCCGACGGTCAACTGCCCGACCAGCTGGCCCTTGTAGAGCACCACGAAGGGCAGCATCCGGCCGGCCGAGGCCTCGTGCCGCAGGAAGCGGACCATCTGCCGGTACGTCGGGCGGGGGCCCGCCGCCCGGCCTGCCGGGCCGGGCGGCACGGTGGCCTCCCAGCGCCGTAGCCAGTCGCGGTTGCGGCGGCTCACCTCCTGCCACTCGCGCTGGTCACGCGCCCGGATCGGACGCAGCGTGACCTCCCCCTCGTGGAGCTCCACCGGCCAGCCGGCGTTCAGTGCGCTCTCCCGGAAGCCGGTGCCCCGGGCCGGGGATGATCCCCGCCGCCGAGCTGGTCGACCGCGTGGGCGAGCAGCGGCTCCAGGACGGCCAGGCCGTCCTTGACGCCGCCGGTGGAGCCCGGCAGGTTGACGATCAGGGTGCGTCCGGCGAGCCCGGCGAGACCGCGGGAGAGCGCCGCGGTCGGCACCTTGTCGCGCCCGTACGCGCGGATGGCCTCGGCGATCCCGGGGATCTGCCGGTCGATCACCCGGGCGGTCATCTCGGGGGTGAGGTCCATCGGCGAGATGCCGGTGCCGCCGGTGGTCAGTACCACGTCGTAGCCGGCGGCAACGGCCGCGCGCAGGACGGTCTCCACCGGCTCGCCGTCCGGGACGACCCGGGGGCCGTCCACGGTGAAGCCCATGGCGGTCAGGCCGGCCACCAGCAGCGGGCCGCCCTTGTCCTCGTAGACCCCGGCCGAGGCGCGGTTGGAGACGGTGACGGCCAGAGCCCTCCCGACCGACTCACTCATGCCGACACCTCCGGCGCGAACCAGTCGCCGCTCTTGCCGCCGGTCTTGCTGAGCACCCGGACGGACTCGATGCTGGCGCCCTTGTCCACGGCCTTGACCATGTCGATCACGGTCAGCGCGGCCACCGTCACCGAGGTCAGCGCCTCCATCTCGACGCCGGTGCGGTCGGCGGTCTTCACGGTGGCGGTGATCTCGACCGCGTCGTCCGCGACGGCGAGGTCGACCTTGACCCCGGAGACCGCGATCGGGTGGCAGAGCGGGATCAGGTCAGGGGTCTTCTTGGCGCCCATGATCCCGGCGATCCGGGCCACCGCGAGGGCGTCGCCCTTGGGCACGCCCTCGCCGCGCAGCAGCTCGACCACCTTCGGGGAGACCCTGACCCGCCCGGCCGCCACGGCGGTGCGCGCGGTGGTGGCCTTCTCGGAGACGTCGACCATCCGGGCCGCGCCCTGCTCGTCGACGTGGGTGAGGCGGTCGCCGGGGCTCGGTGTCGTCACGGGTCGCTCCAGGGGCGCGCAGGTCGAATACCGCGCTACCGTACCCCTCCCCCGGCCGCGGGGTGACAGCCACTCGCCCGCGCTGTGATTCGCCCGCTCGCCTCCGGGGCGCTCGGACCCGGTGCCGACGGTCGGCGGGCACTCGCCCACCCACCTCCAGAGCCCTCCGACCCGACACCAACGGTCGGCGGGCACCGCGCCACCTCCTTCGTCGGCGGCTTGGCCCTTCTCCCTTTCGACACCGGCGCGCCCCTTCGGCTCGGGGCGGGGACTCGGCTCGGGGCGGTCTCAGGAGTCCAGCAACACCACGTCGACCTCGCTGCCGGCCGGCAGTTCGGTGACGTCCTCGGGGACGGTGATCAGGCAGTTCGCCTTGGCCAGCGCGCCGACCAGGTGCGAGTCGGCGCCGCCCACCGGCTCGACGGTGCCGTCCGCCGCCGAGTGGCGGCCGCGCAGGAACTGCCGGCGGCCGGCCGGGGAGCGCAGCGCGGTCGGGCAGAGCGCGCGCACCACCGGGCGGTGGATGTCGGCGGCGCCGAGCATGGTGCGGATGACCGGGCGGACGAAGAGCTCGAAGGAGATGTAGGCGCTCACCGGGTTGCCGGGCAGAGCGAGCAGCGGCACCCGGGCAGCGCCGCCGATCCGGCCGAAGCCCTGCGGCTTGCCGGGCTGCATCCGCAGCTTGCGGAAGTCGACCCCGCCGTAGGACTCGAAGACCTCCTTGACCACGTCGTACGCGCCGACGCTGACCCCGCCGCTGGTGACGATCAGGTCGGCCCGGCCGAGCTGGTCCTCCAGGACGGAGCGCAGCCGGTCGGCGTCGTCCGGGACGGCGCCGACCCGGTAGGCGATCGCACCGGCCTCCTGGGCGGCCGCGGTGAGGGTGAAGCTGTTGGAGTCGGCGATCTGCCCGGGCCCGACCGGCTCGCCGGGCTGGACCAGCTCGCTGCCGGTGGAGAGCACCACCACCCGGGGGCGCGGGCGGACCTTCACGGTGGCCCGGCCGATCGCGGCGAGCAGGCCGAGCTGGGTGGGGCCGAGCCGGGTGCCGGCCTCCAGGACGGTGGCGCCGGCCGCGACGTCGCTGCCGCGGCGGCGGATGTGCGCGCCCTCGGCGACCGGGCGCAGCACCCGGACCTCCTCGTCGGCGACCGGCGCGGTCATCGCGGCGGCGGCGACTCCGGTGCCGGTGCCGCCGTCGGTCCACTCCACCGGGGCGACGGCCTGGGCGCCGGGCGGCACGGGGGCGCCGGTCATGATCCGGGCGGCCTGGCCGGGACCGACCTTGGGCAGTTCGCCCGTGCCGGCGGCGATGTCGCCGACCACCTGGAGCACCGACGGGTAGGTGTCGGTGGCGCCCTCGGTGTCGGCGGTGCGGACCGCGTAGCCGTCCATCGAGCTGTTGTCGAAGGGCGGCAGGTCACCGTCGGCGACCACGTCCTCGTCGAGCCGGCAGCCCTGGGCGTCGAGCAGCTGGAGCTCGATCGCGGGCAGCGGGCCGACCGCGGCGAGCACGTCGGCGAGGTGCTCGTCCACCGTCCAGAAGCGAGGAGCCGCCGGTGCCCGGTCCGCGGACCCGTCGCAGCAGGCTGCGGGGGTGGTGCTGTGCTCCGTGGACCCGGTCATCGGCGGCTCGCTCTCTGGTCGTGGCGTCAGTCCTGCATCTCGGAACCGACGAACTCCCGGAGCCAGGAGCGGAACTCCGGGCCCAGGTCCTCGCGCTCGGCGGCCAGACGGACGATAGCGCGCAGGTAGTCGGCGCGGTCGCCGGTGTCGTAGCGGCGGCCCTTGAAGAGCACGCCGTGCACCTGGCCGCCGTCCGCGGCATCGCGGGTGGTCAGCTCGCGCAGGGCGTCGGTGAGCTGGATCTCGCCGCCGCGGCCGGGCGGGGTCTCGCGCAGCACGTCGAAGACCAGCGGGTCGAGGACGTAGCGGCCGATGACGGCGTAGTTGGACGGGGCCTCACCGGGCTCGGGCTTCTCGATCAGGTCGGTCACCTGGAAGACGTCCTCGCCGAAGCCGTTGGCCTTGACGGCGGCGCAGCCGTACAGGTGGATCTGGGAGGGGTCGACCTCCATGAGGGCGACGACCGAGCCGCCGAGCTCCTGCTGGACCTCGATCATGCGGGCGAGCAGCGGGTCGCGCGGGTCGATCAGGTCGTCGCCGAGCAGGACGGCGAAGGGCTGGCCGGCGACGTGCTGCTCGGCGACCGAGACGGCGTGGCCGAGGCCCTTGGGGTCGCCCTGGCGGACGTAGTGCATGTTGGCCAGCTCGACGGACTCGCGGACCCGGCGCAGGCGGTCCTCGTCGCCCTTGCGGACGAGGAGCTCCTCCAGCTCGTAGGCACGGTCGAAGTGGTCCTCCAGCGCGCGCTTGTTGCGGCCGGTGACCATCAGTATGTCGGACAGGCCGGCCGCGGAGGCCTCTTCCACGACGTACTGGATCGCCGGCTTGTCGACGACGGGCAGCATCTCCTTCGGGGTGGCCTTGGTCGCCGGGAGGAAGCGGGTGCCCAGTCCGGCTGCGGGTACCACGGCCTTGGTTACCGGAATACGGGAGGTGGTCGTCGTCATGCGTTTACCTTACTCAGGCACGTTTTCGCCCGGCCGAGCGCCGTCGGACGGCTAGGACAGCGCGTCGCGGGGCACGGCCACGGTGGCAGGCGTATGGGAAGCGACCGGCTGGGAGAGGGGGTCCCCTCCGGTACAGGCGGACAGACTACCCGCCTTTCCCGAACGGTCACCCTCGGCAGTCGCTGCCCCTTCCGTAGCGGAAGCGGCCTGTTCACGGCGCCCGGTGGGACGCTGCCCGGGCCTCGGGACGACCCGCCAGCAGTCGCCTCCGGCCGCCCGGGCCTCGGCCAGCGCCGCGTCGGCGGCCCGCAGCAGGACGGCTGCGTGGGTGCCGTCCTCGGGCAGCACGGCGACGCCGGCGGCGGCGGTGAGGCCGTTGCCCTGGGCCGGCCGGGGCGCGCGGGTGCCGGAGGACCAGTCGAGCAGCAGGTGGCGGCGGACCGACCAGACCAGGCGCTCGGCGACCTGTGCGGCGCCCTCGGCGCCGGTGTCCGGCAGCACCACCAGGAACTCCTGGCCGCTGTAGCGGCCGAGGGTGTCGGCGCGGCGGATCTCCATCGCGAGCCGCTGGGCGAGGTCACGCAGTATCGCGTTGCCGCGGGCGCGGCCGTGCTCGGCGATGACCGCGTCGAAACCGGTGATCTCCAGCAGCAGCACCGCCAGCGGGCGCGGGCCGTCGGCCTGGTCGGTGTGCTCGGCGCGGCGGGCCCGTTCGATCTCCCGGTCCAGGGTGAGCTGCAGGTGGCGGTAGTTCCACACGCCGGTGAGCGGGTCGCAGGAGGCGGTGCGCTCCAGCTCGGCGCAGCGCTTCTCCAGTTCGGCGACCCGCGCCCGGAGCCGTTCCCGCTCCCCGGCGGCCCCGGCCCGCTCCCGGCGCGCGCGCAGCCCGAGCACGGTGGCGCCGGCCAGCGCGGGGGCGCTCAGCGCGGCCAGGGCCTGGACCAGCAGCGGGGTGGACAATCGGGGCGCCCTTTCGCGTGGCAGGCTCTGCGCGTCGATGGTCTGGAGACGCGGAGGATCCGGTGCACAACGAGAAGAGCGACCTGAGGACACGGCTGTTGACGCGGCGCCGCGCGCTTTCGGCCGAGGGCCGCGCGGAGGCCGCCCGTGCGCTGGCCGGGCACGCCTGGGAGCTGGCCGCGGCGGGCGCCACGGTGGCCGCGTACGTCTCGGTGGGCCCGGAGCCCGGGACCAGGCCGCTGCTGGACGCGCTGCGCGAGGACGGAGTGCGGGTCCTGCTGCCGGTGCTGCTCGCCGACAACGACCTGGACTGGGCCGAGTACGCCGGGCCCGAGACACTCGCCCCGGCCGGGCGCGGGCTGCTGGAGCCGGTCGGACCGCGGCTGGGGCCGGAGGCCGTCACGGGAGCCTCGCTGGTGCTGCTGCCGGGCCTGGCGGTGGACCGCGACGGGCTGCGGCTGGGCCGGGGCGGCGGCAGCTACGACCGGGTGCTGTCCCGGCTGGAGCGGGCCGGGGCGCGGCCGGTGCTGGCGGTGCTGCTGTACGAGCACGAGCTGCTGGAGCGGGTGCCGGCCGAGCCGCACGACCGGCCGGTGGACCTGGCGGTCACGCCGTCGGGGGTGCGGACCTTCGGGTGAGCCGTCGTCGGCCCCCGGAACGCGGGCGGCCCCGCTCCCTCCGGAAGGGAACGGGGCCGCCCGCGCGTCGTACCGGCGTCAGCCGGTGGTGAGCACCAGCTTGTGCTTGGTCGCCTTCTCCACCGCGTCGGGGGTGAAGGCCCAGGTCAGCAGCTTGCCCTTGAGCCAGAGGTCGGTCTGGTCGTTGTAGTTCGCGTGGAAGGCGTGGCCGGATTCGCCGCCGACGTTGATCCAGCGCGAGGAGTCCAGGTCGTTCAGGTCGACCACCATGCGCATCGACGGGATCCAGTCCACCTGGTAGCCGGCCGCCGCGTTCCAGCCCGCCGCGTCGACCGCCGCCGAGCCGCCGGAGAGGCGGTAGGGGCCGCGGTTGAGCAGCTTGTGGACGACGCCGGACGCGATCGAGGAGTTGTCGGTGCCCATGGTCTGCTCGCGCAGCTCCAGCTTGTGCAGGCGGCCCCAGCTCCAGGTGGAGATGTCCTTGCCGAGCAGCGAGGTCAGGTCCTGCCGGGCGTTCTTCATCGCCTCCTTGAGCAGGTTGTCCAGGCCCTTCTGCTCCTTGTGCTGGGAGTCGATGTACGTCCACCACGAGCTGTCGGGCTTGTCCAGCTGGGTGCGGACCACCTCGGTCCAGCGGTCGCCGCCGTCCGGCTGGGCCTTGCCCGGGTCGCGGGTGCCGCACTGGGTGACGATCTTGCTGGAGCTGTCCGGCTTGGTCGGGTCGTCCTGCTGGCGCACCAGCAGGCAGTTGTCCTTGGCCCGGATGTCGGCCGGGAACTTCTGGCCGAAGGCGAGGCTGAGCAGGTTGCGCCAGACGCCGTTGTAGTAGGCGGCGGCGGCCGAGTCGGCGTCCTGGTGGAAGTTCCAGTCCTTCAGCAGGTCCTGGGCCTCGCGCACGTACGGGTCGTCGATCTGCTGCTTGAGCAGCAGCGGGACCAGCGTCTTGGCCATGATGCTGGTGTTGTCCAGCTGCAGGTTCTGCATGTCGTCCGGCGAGATCTTGCCGTTGTTCTTGAGCAGGCCCTCGATCTGGTCGGTGATCTCCTTGGCCCGGGTGCCGTACTCCCAGTCCTTGGTCAGGTTGTACTTGTAGCTCTGGTCCACCACGGCCTGGTTGGCGGTGACGATGTAGCCCACGGACGGGTTGAAGCTGTACGGCAGGGCGGTGAAGGGGACCGGGTCCGGCTTCCACTGGTAGGAGGAGTCCCAGCCGGGGGCCGGCATGGAGCCGTCGCCCTTGCCGCGGACCGGGATGACGCCCGGGGCCTGGTAGCCGATGTTCTTGGCGTCGGCGTAGATCAGGTTCTGCGCGGGGACGGCGAAGTCCTTGGCGGCGTTGCGGAAGTCGTCCCAGTTCTTCGCCTTGTCCAGCTCGAAGACGGCGTCCATGGTCTTGCCGGGGCTGAGCGCCGTCCACTGCAGGGCGACGCCGTAGCCGCCGGTGCCGCGGTCGGGGGCGGAGGTGCCGTTGGGGGCGTACTTGCCGACGTTCTGCTGCTCGGTGCTCTGGTCGGAGATGAGCGGGGCGCCGGTCTGGGTGGTGCGGACGGTGATGGTGCGGTCCTCGCCGCCGGCGACCTTGATGGTCTCCTTGCGGAGGTCGAACTTCACGTCCTTGCCGTCCACCTGGTAGGTGTCCGGGCCGGTCACCTTCTCCAGGTACAGGTCGGTGACGTCGGCGCCGAGGTTGGTGAAGCCCCAGGCGACGTCCTTGTTGTGGCCGATCACCACGCCGGGCATGCCGGCGAAGGTGAAGCCGGAGACGTCGAACTGGCAGGCCGGCGAGGCCGTCCGGCAGTGCAGGCCCATCTGGTACCAGACCGAGGGCAGGCCGGGGCCGAGGTGCGGGTCGTTGGCCAGCAGCGGCTTGCCGGTGGTGGTGTGCGAACCGGCGACCACCCAGGAGTTGGAACCGATGCCCTGGCCGGGGCGGCCGAGCAGCTGCGGCATCGCGTCGATCCGGTCGGTGAGGCCCTGCATCAGCGCCTTGGTGGTGACCGCGCCCTGGGCGGTGGCGGAGCCGGGGGCCGCGCCGGACGGCGTGGAGCCGTCGGCCGGGCGGTAGGTGTCGCCGGCCACGGTGCCGGTCTTCACGATGGTGCCGTTGCGGGAGTACGGGTAGTCCGGGTACAGCTCGGCGATCTTGTCCGGACCGAAGTCCTGGGCCAGCAGCGAGCGGTCGATCTCCTCCTGGAGGTTCCCGGAGAGGTTCCAGGCCATCGCCTTGAGCCAGGCCACCGAGTCGACCGGGGTCCACTGCTCGGGCTTGTAGCCGCTGTTGACGGCGCCGAGCAGGGTGTACTCCAGCGAGGCCTTCTCGCCGCCGGGGTGCTCGGCCAGCCAGGCGTTCACGCCGTCCGCGTAGGCCTGCAGGTACTTCTTGGTCTCGGGCGACAGCTTGGTGTCGAACTCCTTCTGCGCCACCTGCCGCCAGCCCATGGTGCGGATGAAGGTGTCGGTGTCGACCTGGCTGTCGCCGAACATCTCGGACAGCCGACCGGCCGTGATGTGGCGGCGGACGTCCATCTCCCAGAAGCGGTCCTGCGCCTGGACGTAGCCCTGGGCGCGGAACAGGTCCTCGGGGGTGTCCGCGTACAGCTGCGGGATGCCGTTGGCGTCGCGCTTGACGTCGACCGGCGCGCTCAGGCCCGCCACCTTGACGCTGCCGTCCACCTCCGGGAAGGACGCGCGGACCGCGGCGACCCCGCGGTAGCCGCCGTAGCCGACGCCGGCCACCAGCAGCACGACCAGCACGATCACGATCAGACGGGCGCGCCGGAACTTCTTCGAGCGGGGCATCTGGGTCCTTGCGGTCCTGACTTCGGGGCGGGCGGGCGTGTCCAGGGCCTGGGGCCGTGACAGGGCACCACATTAGGCCGAGTTCGCGGACGGGCGTGCACGGGGGACGCTCCGGGCGGGATCTCGGGAGGTCAGGGAGCGACCCGGAACGGGCCGGTGGGCGGCGACGGAGGCAGCCAAACTAAAGATATGGCAAAATGTTAGACTGAGTAACGATCCGCAAGAGGAGCATTGACGCTTTCTTAACGGGTCTCCGCGAGCGCCCCCACGGCGCCCGCGCATGCTCGGAGCCACCCAGCGGTTCCGACCCTCCCAGCACGACCCAGCACCACCTGACACCCCGCCCGCCCATGCCTGCCCGAGGTGCCACTGCGTGAACGTCGCCCACCTGAACCAGCTCCTGCTCGAAGCCTCCGTGATCCTCCTGTTCGCGGTGGTCGCCGTGCGGTTCTCGACCCGATCAGGACTGCCCAGCCTGCTGATCTACCTCGGGATCGGCGTCGCCCTGGGCCAGAACGGAATCGGCGTCACCTTCAACAACGCCGAGCTGACCCAGGTGCTCGGCTACGCGGCGCTCGTGGTGATCCTGGCCGAGGGCGGCCTCAAGACCAGCTGGCGCGAGGTCAGACCGGCGATGCCTGCGGCCACCGTGCTGGCCACGGTCGGCGTCGCGATCAGCGTCTTCGTCACCGCGGCCGGCGCGCACTGGCTGGTGGGCCTGGACTGGCGGACCTCGCTGCTGCTCGGCGCGATCGTCTCCTCCACCGACGCCGCCGCCGTCTTCTCGGTGCTGCGGATGGTCCCGCTGCCGCACCGGCTCACCGGCCTGCTGGAGGCCGAGTCCGGCTTCAACGACGCGCCCGTGGTCATCCTGGTCGTCGCCTTCGCCTCCGCCGGCGAGCTGGACTCCTGGTACGTCCTGCTCGGCACGATCATCGCCGAGCTGGCGATCGGCGCGGCGGTCGGTCTGGCCGTCGGCAAGCTGGGCGCGTACGCGGTCAAGCACGTCGCGCTGCCCTCCTCGGGCCTGTACCCGATCGCCGTGGTGGCGCTGACCGTGCTCGCCTACGCCGGCGGTGCGCTGCTGCACGGCTCCGGCTTCCTCGCCGTCTACATCAGCGCGGTGATCCTCGGGAACTCCAAGCTGCCGCACGGACCGGCCGTGCGCGGCTTCGCCGACGGGCTGGCGTGGATCGGGCAGATCGGCATGTTCGTGCTGCTCGGACTGCTCGCCGCGCCCGAGAGCATGGGCAACGCGGTGGTGCCGGCGCTGGTGATCGGCGGGGTGCTGGTCTTCCTGGCCCGGCCGCTGTCGGTGGTGCTCACGATGACCCCGTTCAAGGTGCCCGGCCGCGAGCAGGCGCTGCTGAGCTGGGCCGGACTGCGCGGGGCGGTGCCCATCGTGCTGGCCACCATCCCGGTGGTCTCCGGCGCGCACGAGGCCGGGGACGTGTTCAACATCGTCTTCATCCTGGTCGTCGTCTTCACCCTGCTCCAGGGTCCGACGCTGCCCTGGATGGCCAAGCGGCTGCGGATCGGCGAGGGCGCGATGGGCCAGGACCTCGACATCGAGTCCGCTCCGCTGGAGAAGCTGCACGGACACCTGCTGTCGATCACGCTCTCGCCGACCTCGCGGATGTCCGGCGTGGAGATCGGCGAGCTGCGGCTGCCCAAGGGGGCGGCGGTCACCCTGGTCGTGCGCGAGGGCAGCTCCTTCGTGCCGGACAAGGCGACGGTGCTGCGCGGCGGGGACGAACTGCTGGTGGTCACCACGGACGAGGTCAGCGAGGCCGCGGAGCGGCGGCTGCGGGCCGTGGACAAGGGCGGCAAGCTGGCGGACTGGCTGAACGGGCGCTGAGGGCCGGGGCCGCTGCGGCCCGGGTGATCCGGGTGGCTTGGGCGGTCTGGGTGATCCGGGTGGCCTGGCGGAATCTACGCGCGTAACTGTATGCTGGTTCGACTACGCCGTATAACTACCGTTAGACCACCCCCAGCATCTGCCTGACGCAGAGTTGGCGCGACCGCTCGGCGGCCGCGGTTAGGCCCCGGCCCACCAGGCCCGGCCGACCCGGTATCTACCCCGGTCGACGCGCGAGAGGACGACTCTCGGCGCCGTCGGGGCCACCCCATGCCCTGCCGCGCTACCAGGCAGCAGGAAGGACCGACCGTGACGGCCCGCCGAACGGTCGACATCGCCGCGGAGACCACCGCGGACACCACCGCGCACCCCGCCGACCCCACCGCCGCGGCGCCCGCCAAGGTCGGGTACGGCGCACTGCTGCGCACGCCCGGCGCGTGGACGTTCCTGGTCCCCGCGCTCATCGCGCGACTGCCCTACGCGATGCTCAGCATGGGCATCCTGCTGCTCGTCGAGGACACCTACGGCTCGTACGGCACCGCCGGCACCGTCACGGCGATCGCCGCCGTCGCCCAGGCCCTGATCGGCCCGCAGACCGGGCGGCTCGCCGACCGGTACGGCCAGGCCGCCGTCCTCGTCCCGACCGTCGTGGTGCACGCGGCCTCGGTCGCCCTGCTGATCGCCCTCGCGCTCGGCCACGCGCCCGCCTGGAGCCTGTTCCTGGCCGCCGTGCCGGCCGGCGCGAGCGTTCCGCAGATCGGCGCGATGGTCCGGGCCCGCTGGGTGGCCACGATCGGCGCCGACGGCGCCTCCGCCTCCTCCGCGGCCAAGGTGAGCACCGCGTTCGCCTTCGAGTCCGTGACGGACGAGTTCACCTTCGTGGTCGGTCCGATCCTGGCCGCCAAGATCGCCACCTCGGTCAGCCCGGCCACCGCCCTGATCACCGAGGCCGCGCTGACCTTCGTCGGCGGCCTGGTCTTCGCCGCCCAGCGCCGCACCGCCCCGGCCCGGATCGCGCCGCAGCCCGGCGCGCGGCGCGCCTCCGCGCTGGCCTCGCCCGGCGTCCGACTGCTGGCCGGCGTGATCCTCGGGGTGGGGGCCGTGTTCGGCGGCATGCAGGTCTCGGTGAACGCCTTCGCCGACTCGGTCGGCCAGCACGGTGCCGCCGGCACGGTGTACGGGATCTTCGCCGGTGGCTCGATGGTGGCGGGCGTGCTCTACGGCGTCATCGCCTGGCGCCGGGCCGTCCAGCACCGGATGATCATCAGCTACGCACTGCTGGTGGTGGGCTGCTCGACGCTGTGGGCGATGCCCAACCTGGTCACGCTCTCGATCGCCGGGCTGGTCTGCGGCCTGGCCATCGCGCCGACCCTGATCAGCGGCTACACCCTGGTCGAGACCCTGGTCGAGGACGGGGCCAAGACCGAGGCGTTCACCTGGCTGACCGGCGCCATCGGCCTGGGCCTGGCGGTCGGCTCGATGGTCGCCGGGCGACTGATCGACAGCCACGGGCCGTCCACCGGGTTCCTGGTGCCGCTGGCCGGTACCGGGCTGGGGCTGATCGCGCTGGTGTCGCTGCGGCACCTGCTGGTCGCGCCGGGCGGGGCGGGCCGCGTGGTGGCGGGATCCGCCGAGCGCGGCGGTGCGGCGCAGCTGGTCGGTGCGGTCAAGGGCTGACCGGGCGGTCGGACGCGGCCCGGGGTCGGCTCATCTCACACCGGATTCGCTGGACTGATCCAACGGAATACCGCATCATTGACCATCGTTAGCACTCATCAGGCGAGAGTGCCAGGAGGAAGACAAGTGCCCACGTACCAGTACCAGTGCACCGAGTGCGGCAACGGCCTGGAGGCGGTGCAGAAGTTCACCGACGAGGCGCTGACCACGTGCCCCGACTGCCAGGGACGGCTCCGCAAGGTCTTCTCGGCCGTGGGCGTCGTGTTCAAGGGCTCGGGCTTCTACCGGACCGACAGCCGCTCGTCCTCCAGCAGCTCGGTGGGCGCCGGTTCGTCCTCCGGCTCCTCGACGTCGTCGTCCTCGACGTCCTCGGCGGGTTCGAGCTCGTCGTCCTCGTCCAGCTCGACCAGCTCGACCAGCAGCCCGGCTCCGGCCGCGAGCTGACCCCGGCGCTCGGCGCCGGATCGGCGTCCGGCGACTGCTCGGAAGCTTCGAGAAAGGCCCGTCGGCCCCGCTTCACGCGGGGCGGCGGGCCTTTCCGCTTGCCCTGTTCGCCGTCCGGCGCGGGCTTTCGTCAGCTTGCGGAGGTCGATCTCACCCGCGCGAGTGTACGAAGTTATCCACAGGGGCGGGTTGTCCACAGGCTGAGGGACAAGGCTTTCCGGTAGCGCCCGGGGCGCGCATCGTGTGGGTCACCGGAGACCGACCGATCGAGCCCGGAGGTCATGTCGATGACGACCATGAGCCTGTCCGTCCCACTGCCCGCGCCCACCGTGCCACCCCGGCGGGAGGTGCCGAGTTTCCCCCCGATCCGGCGCGGCTGCGGCGGGTGGCACCGCTGGCGCCGGGCCGTCCGGCGGCGGGCCGGGGTGCCCGCGCTCGTGCTCCTGGCGGTGGCGGCGGCGCTGGCGCTCGGGCCCGCGCGGGCCGGGCTGCCGCCGCCCTCAGGGGGCGCCGTGAGCCGTACGGGTTGTCAATCCGGGCCGGCGGGGGATCACCCGTAACCCCGGAACGACTTCGTCGTTCGAGGCGGCATGAAAGGCTTCAAGGAATTCCTGCTGCGTGGAAATGTCGTCGAACTCGCCGTCGCCGTGGTCATCGGCGCGGCTTTCACCAACATCGTCAACGCCTTCGTCAAGGGCGTGATCAATCCGATCGTCGGTGTGTTCGGGACGAAGGACCTGGGATCCTACAGTTCCTGCCTCAAGGGCCCCTGCGAGGTGAGCGCCACCGGTGAGGTCACGTCCGGAATCCTCATCCTGTGGGGGTCGGTGCTCAGCGCCGCCCTGCAGTTCCTGATCACTGCGGTCGTCGTCTACTTCGTCCTGATCGTGCCGATGAACAGGATGGCGGCCAGGCGCAAGTCCGCCGTCGAGGCGGCGGCGGAGGCCGAGGCCAAGGAGGTCCAACTGCTGACCGAGATCCGCGACGCGCTGGTCGCGGCGCGCTAGTCCCCGTGGTGCGGCGGACGCTGGCTCAGGTACCAGTCCAGCCCCCGCCCACCGCTCTCCCCCGTCCCGGGGCGCTCGCCCCAGCCGGCGTCGGTGTCGTCCCGGGACTGCTGGTCCAACGGGTCCCGGAAGACCAGCCGGGCCTTGGCCGCGGCCGTCCGCCGGGTCGCCGGCTGCTCGTCCCGCTCCTGCCGGACCTGTTCCTGCTCGCCCTGTTCCTGCTCGCTCACTCTGTCCACTCCCCTGATCACCCGGGCCGTCCTGTCCCTCCAGCCTAAGAGCCCGGTGGCACGCCGCGGGCCCTGGTGCGGAGCGCTCCGCACCAGGGCCCGGGAGGCAGACGGGCTCGGCTGCTCCCGGCCGAGACGGGCTCGGCCGTGGGCTCGTTCGTCAGGCGGCTCCTCAGGCGGCCTCGAAGCCCGCGTGGTCGGCGATCTTCTTCAGCTCGGCGAGCGCGTGCTTCTCGATCTGGCGGATCCGCTCGCGGGTGAGGCCGTGCTGCTTGCCCACCTCGGTCAGGGTGCGCTCGCGGCCGTCCTCCATGCCGTAGCGGGAGCGGATGATCGAGGCCGTGCGGTCGTCCAGCCGCCCGATCAGACCGTCCAGCTCCTCGCGGCGGAGCATGACCATCACGGCGTCCTCGGGGGACGTCGCCCCGGTGTCCTCGACCAGGTCACCGAACTGGGTCTCGCCCTCGTCGTCGACCGACATGTTGAGGCTGACCGGGTCGCGCGCCCAGTCCAGCACGTCCTTGATCCGGGCCTCGGTGGTGTCCAGCTCGGCCGCGATCTCGGCCGGCTCGGGCTCGCGGCCCAGCTCCTTCGACTTCTCGCGCTGCACGCGCCGGATCCGGCCGAGCTCCTCGACCAGGTGCACGGGCAGCCGGATGGTGCGGGACTGGTCGGCGATGGAGCGGGTGATCGCCTGCCGGATCCACCAGGTGGCATAGGTGGAGAACTTGAAACCCTTGGCGTAGTCGAACTTCTCGACGGCGCGCACCAGGCCTGCGTTGCCCTCCTGGATGAGGTCCAGCAGGGGGAGGCCGCTGCGCGGGTAGCGGCGGGCGACCGCGACCACCAGGCGGAGGTTGGAGCGGATGAACACGTCCTTGGCGCGCTCCGCGTCCTCGGCTATCGCCTCCAGCTCCTCGTGCGTGACGCCGTCCGGAAGTCCGTCCTCGTCCAGCAGGTGCTGGGCGTACACGCCGGCCTCGATCCGCAGCGAGAGCTCGACCTCCTCGGCGGCATCGAGCAGGGGCGTCCTGGCGATCTCGTCGAGGTACATGCCGACCAGGTCGCGGTCGGCCTCAAGGTTGGTCGGGCGGGCCGCGCGACTCCGGTCGGCCCTGTCGCGAACGACGGCACGGGTGGCCATGCTTGCTCCCTTTGACTGGTGTTGCCGAGGTCTGCCTGCCTGCCCGTGAGGGCAAGAAGTGCGGGCCCCTACGGGCCTCACACGTAACGATCCAACGAACAGAATCCGGACAACATTCCCAAGTCACTCAGATTCTTCCTCGCGATGCAGTATCCTGCCGGTTTTCATCCCGGTTCTGGACGCTCGGTGACCGGCCGAGCACCCAATGCGCCCGCATGCGATCGCTTCGCGCGATCGACCGGGACACCTCTTCACCGGCCCTCCATGCAACCGCCATCCACCCGTTGAACCGGCGAACGGCCGTGTGCGTTCCCACGAGCCCCCCGACTTCCACCCGCGCTCACGCCCCGGCGCACGCAGGTCCTCCTCACAAAAGATGCCAAATCGCTATCGGTCCAGCTCCCGATCGGCACAGCACGCTGGGAAGGTGTCAGGCATGCACCTGACCAACAGCTCGACCTCCGTCACCGTGCGTCATCGCGGCCTCCTTCGGGACACCACGGTCGCGCTGGGTTGCGCCGCGCTGTTCGGCCTCCTGTCGGCGCTGGTAACGGGCCACTGGCACCCTCTGCGCGAGTTCGACCAGCACTGGATCAGCGAACTCCACATCTACGCACGGGAACACCGGATCTGGACCGCCGCCGTACAGACCCTCTCCGACATCGGCGGCCCCGTCACGATGCGTGCACTTCTCGGCGTCGCGGCCGTCTGGCTCCTGTTGATCGGCGCCCGGGTGCTGGCCGGCTGGGTGGCCGCCCAGGCCCTGGCCGGTTGGGGCGCCCAATGGGCGCTGAAGCTGGCCGTCGATCGCCAGCGCCCCGTCTTCAACGACCCGGTCTCGCACGCCGGCGGCCCGGCCTTCCCCTCCGGGCACGCGATGGCCTCGGCGATCACCTGCGCCGTCCTGGTCGGCCTGGTCTGGTACCGGGTCCACCGCCGCGGCCGGATCGCCGCCTGCGCGGTGGCCGCCGGGACGGTGCTCGTCATCGGCTGGACCCGGGTCGCCCTCGGGGTGCACTGGCCCAGCGACGTACTGGCGGGCTGGCTGGCGGCCGGCGTCGTACTGGGCCTCGTGACCGCCGCGATCGAGCTCTGGCGCCCGGGCGCGCTGGCCCGGGACGTACGACGGGTCAACTGGCGTACCCGGCCCCGGGTTCAGCGGGTCATCGTGCCCTACGTCCGAGCGCCGCACGCCGAGGACGCGGAGCGGGACGACCCCGTCGACCGCCCGGACGAGCCCGTCCGCTGACGCCTCCGGGAACAACGCCGCAGGCCCCCGTCCGAGGTCGGACGGGGGGCCTGCGGGCTGTGCTGGTGTGCCCCAGACAGGAATCGAACCTGCGACACCGGCTTTAGGAGAGCCGTGCTCTATCCCCTGAGCTACTGAGGCGGGGCCGGTCTGTGACCAGGCCGTTCACAGCGTACCGGATCGGGGGTCGGCTGGGGGGTGGTGGCCGGGGATGGTGGCCGGGGGGCGGGTGCCGACGGGGCGTCAGAGCAGGTCAAGTAGCCTGCCGAGAAGTGTTCGAATCGCCCCGGCGTGCCGCCCCAAGGAGACGAAGGCCCCGATGACACCAGCTGTGCGCCCGGCCGTCCGCCTGCTGGGGCAGGTGTGGTTCTGGCCGGCGGTGGTGATGCTGGGCGTCGGCTCGTACCGGCTGGGCACGCCCGAGCCGTGGCGGGACGAGATGGCGACCTGGACGGTGGCCACCCGCTCGCTGGGCGACCTGCTGCGGCTGCTCCAGCACATAGACGCCAGCAACGGCTTGTACTACCTGCTGATGCACGGCTGGACGGCGGTGTTCGGCGACTCGGCGGTGGCCCTTCGAATACCCTCCGTGCTGGCGATGGCGGCGGCGGCCGCCTTCGTGGCGCTGACCGCCGAGCGGCTGTTCGGCCACCGGGTCGCGGCGATCGGCGCGGGGCTGCTGTTCACGGTGCCGCCCCAGGTGTCCCACTACGCCCAGGAAGCCCGCGCCTACGCACTGGCGACCTGCTCGATCGCGGCCGCCACCTACTTCCTGCTGCGGGCGCTGGAGCGGCCGGGCCTGCGACGCTGGGCGCCGTACTCCGTGGCGATGGCGCTGGCCGGGGCCTGGCACCTGGTCTCGTTCAGTACGGTCTCCGGGCAGGCCGCGTTGGTGCTGCTGCACCTGCGGCGCCCCCGGACGGGGGCGGAACGGCGGATCCGGTGGCAGTACCCGGCCGCCGTGACCGCGGCGGTGCTGCCGGTGCTGCCGGTGGCGCTGCTCGGCAGCCGGCAGTCCGAGCGGCAGCTCGGCTGGATCAAGACGCCGTCCTTCTCCGACCTGACCGACTTCGGCGGGCACCTCTTCGGCTCGGACCAGGTGGCCCGGACCTTCGTCCTGCTGGCGCTGCCCGCGCTGTTGCTGCCCGGCCGGCGGCTTCGGGCCTGGCAGTTGCTGCTGCTGGCGGGGCTGCCGGTGGTGGCCGTCTGGCTGGTGTCGCGGGGCACCACCTCGTACTTCCTCGACCGGTACCTGCTCTTCACGGTGCCCGCCTGGGCGGTGCTGGCCGGGGGCGGGGTCGCGGCGGTGTACCGCGCGGTGGCGGCCCTGGCCGGGCGGCGGTGGGCGCCGGGACGGACCGTCCAGCCCCGGGTGGCCGTGGCGACGGCCGGGCTGCTGGCGGTGGGCCTGCTCGCCCTCCCGGCCGTGGCGGCGCTGCCCGAGCAGCCCGCGGTGCGGTACGCGGACGCGCACACCCACTCCAAGGAGCCGTTCCGCGCGGCGGCCGCGGAGATCACCGCCGGGTACCGTCCCGGGGACGGGTTGGCGGCCCCGATGAGCGACCAGTCCTGGGCGATGGTCTGGCCGGGCGTCAGCTACTACCTGCGCCCGGACGTCCAGCCGTTCCCGGTGTTCGTCGCGCGCAGCGCCGAGGACGCCGAGGAGCTGGCCCCCGAACCCTGCCCGCGGCCGGAGGCCTGTCTGGGGGACGTACCGCGGGTCTGGGTGCTGGTCCTCGGGGACACCCCGGACCCGCTGGCGGCCCTGCCGGAGGAGCAGGCGCAGCCGCTCAGGCAGCGGTACGGCGCGCCGGACAAGGTGGTACCGCTCGGCGGTCTCACCCTCGCGCTGCTCGATCCCGCGACCTGAGACACCCGGACCTGGGACACCCGGCCCCGGGAGCACGGAGAAGGGGGAGCCGGATCGTTCCGACTCCCCCTTCGGTCGTTCAACCGTTCGACGCGCTCACAGCATGCGCAGCAGCCGCGACTGGATGGACGGCGGGTTCAGGTCGGACTGGAGGGCCACCGGGACCTCCGTCTTGCCGTCGCCCGCGCCCACCCGCAGCGTGCCGACCTCCGTGCCCGCCTTCTCGTTGTGGCGGAGCTTGGCCGGGTCCAGGGTGATCGTGCCGTTGACACCGGGGAAGCCCGCCACCACGAGGTCCTTGGTCGCGACGACCGGGACCTTGCCGCCGAGCCCGTCCTCCACCGAGCCGACGACGTCGCCCTTCTTCACCACGGCCTGGCCGGTCAGCCCGTTCTGCGCGGCCTGGATCTGCTTGCCGCTGACCTTCAGTACGGTCGGCAGGATGCCGTCGCCGTCCTTGGGCGAGGTGGCCTGCTGGCCCAGGGTGACGCCGAGGATCAGCCGCTTCACGCCGCCGATCTCCTTGTACGCGGCCCACATCAGGCAGCCGCCGGCCGGGGTGCTGGAGCCGGTCTTGACGCCGATGACGCCGGTCTTCGGGTTGATCAGGTTGTTGGTGTTGAGGATCTTCACACCGTTGAGGGTGGTGTCCGGGGTGGCGACGATCTGCCGGAAGATCTCGTCCTGCATGACCTGCTCGGCCAGCTTCAGCTGGTCCTTGGCGGTGGACTTGGTGTCCGCGTTGAAGCCCGCCGGGTCGGCGTAGGTCGTGTTGGTCATGCCGAACTTGGCCGCGGTCTCGTTCATCAGCTTGACGAACGCCTCCTCGGAGCCGGAGTGGAAGCGGGCGAGCAGCCGGGCCACGTTGTTGGCGGACGGCAGCATCAGCAGCTCCAGCGCCTGGTACTCGGTGAGCACCTGGCCCGCGGTGAGCGTCACCCGGGACTCGTCGGCGTTGCCGGACTCCTGCGCGGCCTGCGGGTCGACGGTGATCTTCGGGCCGCTCTCCCCCTTCTTCAGCGGGTACTTCTGCAGGATCAGATAGGCGTTCATCACCTTGGTGACACTGGCGATCGAGGCCGGGGTCTCCTGGCCCGAACTGCCGAGGCTGCCCACGCCGACCACCTCGGCGGCGGACTGGCCCTTGGCCGGCCAGGCGAGGTCGAGCGTGTCGCCGGGGAAGGTGAAGGTGCCCGCAGCCGACATCCTCACCGTCACGTCCGGCAACGGGCGCAGCAGCTGGGCCACCACGGCCGCACCGAGCACCACGGCCAGGAACGCCGTCCAGATGGTGATCCGCTTGAGCGCGCGGCGCAGCGGCGAGACCGGACGGGAGTTGAGGGAGGCCAGGACCTCCATCGCCTCGGCCGTGTTCTCGGGCAAGGGCAGCGGCTGCGGGGCGGGCAGCGGCTCGGGCCCGGGCAGCGGCGGGACGGGCGGCACCGGCCGCGGGTCGGGCTCGGGCAGCGGGGTGGGCGCCGGGGCCGGACCGGGCTCGGGCCTCGGGGCCGGCTCGGGCAGCGGTTCGGGCCCCGGGGTCGGCTCCGGTTCGGGGACGGGCTTCGGCGCCGGGTGCGGCTCGGGGACGGGCTCGGGAACCGGCGCCGGCTCGGGCAGCGGGGTGGGCTCCGGGGGCTCGGGCACGGTGCCGGCGGCGGGGGCGCCCAGCGGCTTGGGCTTCTCCAGCTTCTCGGCCTTGCCGGTCGGAACCGGGGGCTTGGTGAGCAGCATGGTCTTGGTCGGGTCGTACGGCTCGTCGCCCTCGTCGGACTCGGCGCCCTTGTCGCCCTCGGCGGTCTGGTCTGCCTCTGCTTCAGCGGCCTTGTCGGACTCGGCGGACTCCTCGGATTCGGCGGGCTGCCCGGACGCCGCGGACTCCTTCGGTTCGACGGCCTCGGGCGTGTCGGCCCGCTCTGCCGGCTTCGCCTTCTCCGGCGTGTCGGCCGCGGAACCGGTCTTCGCGAGGGGCTGCTCCAACGCCTCCTCAGGCTCGTCGACCTTCTCGACCTTCTCGACCTTCTCGACCTTCTCGACCTTCTCGGCCTTCTCGGCCTTCTCGGAAGCCTTCTCCGCAGCCTTCACGGAAGCGCTCTCGGAAGCGCTCTCGGAAGCCTTCCCGGCACCCTTCGCAGCCGCCGCGCCAGCCGTCCGCATGGTGAGACGCGGGTCGGCGCCGGATGCCCGTTCGGCGGTCTCCTTCGCCGCGTCAGCCGTCGAGGCCGACTCCTCCTCCGCCCCGTCACCGGAACTGTCGCCGCTCGCGGCCTTCAGCAGTTCCTCGGGCAGCCGCAGCGCGGTGGTCTTGTTGTCCACCGGCAGGCGCAGCATCGTCGTCCGGCTGTCCACATCCCGGACGCGGATCTGTACGGTCGAACCGCCCCCGGCCCCCGCCGACGGCTTTTCGGCGGACGCCTCGGAGGAGGGCTCGGCGGACGCCGCGGCCGAGGACTCGGCCGGCGTCCCGGCGGCGGTCTCCGCGGATGCCTTGGCGGCGGCCCCGGCTGACGCCCCGGCAGCCGCCGGGTCGGCCGATCCGCCGTCGGCACCCTCAGCGGTGCCGGCCGCCGTACCGGTCCGTTCGCGTTCGCCGCCCCGCTCCCGCTCGTCGTCCCTCAGCACCCTGTCGGGGGACTCGCCCACGTATCCCAGCCTCCTCAACGCCCGGCGGGGCACCGGCAGACCCGATTTCGGGAAGCCGACGCCCCGCCCCGTGTACCTGTACAGTCTCCGCCACATGCGGTCGATCCGGCCGCGCACACCCCGCCCGACCGGCGCTTATTGCCGCCGCACGGCCGCATCGCGGTCTGTTCAACGGTCAGACGCCGGGGTCACGGCCGCCGGTTCCGCCCCTTCACCGCAAGGTCACGATTCGGAGGCGTACTCGACAAGCCCGTGTGAGAGGCGTCACCCTGTCTCTCATCCACGCGGGGAGGCTTGGATGGGCAAGAGCCGCAGAACTGTTCCCGAGGAACTCTTGCTGCTCGCTTTGGACCCGACCACGGGTACCACGGCGCAGCCGCAGACCCTCGACCTCGGACTCGCCGGGGCGCAGCTCGTCGAGCTGTCCCTGGCCGGACGGATCGTACCGGAGGGCGACCGGATCGCCGTCGTGCTCGCACGACCGACCGGCGACCCGACCCTTGACCACGCACTGGAGCTGCTGCGCCGACGCGGCAGCCCGGTCCGCGCGGCGCACTGGATCGGCGGGCCCCGACTGGGACTTCGGCAGACGTACCTGGCGCACCTGGAGCGCTGCGGCATGGTCACCGCCGTGCCCGGCCAGATGTGCGGAGTGCTGCCGACGACCCGGTACCAGGCGTCCGACGACTGCACCAACGCCGCGATCAAGCAGCGGCTGGACACCGCGATCCGCACCGGCGTGCCGCCGGACCCGCGGACGGCCGCGCTCGCGGCCCTCGCCCACTCGGTGGGGCTGGGCAAGCACCTGTACCCGGGCAACGAGGGCCGGTCCTCGCGGTCTCGACTGCGCGACCTGATCCGGTACGACCCGCTCGGCGGGATGGTCGCGCACGCCGTGATGGACGTGCAGAACGGCCTGCCTGCGCAGCAGAACCGTTCTTCCCAGGCTTCCGGGGCCGGCACCGGCCGCTCCGGTGCCCGCGCGGCGGGCCGGGCCTCCGGCGGGCGGGTCTCCGCCCCTCGGGTCGGGGTCCGCTGATCCCGGGTCTGCTGATCCTGGCGATCGGTTGAGCCGGGCGGTCGGTTGAGCCAGGCGGTCGGTTGAGCCGGGCGGTCGGTTGAGCCAGGCGGTCGGTTGAGCCGGGCGGTCAGCCGATCCCGGTAGGCCGCTGACCACAACGACCCCCGGCGCGCCGAGCCCGACTCGCCGACGACACGTCCGACGGCGCACACCGTCCCGTCCGCGCCGCCCGAGGGCGGCGGGCGACCCGGGGCGCCACCCGGCACCACCGGCACCACCAGAAGCACGGAGGGGCGGTCGCCCCGCGACGCAAGTCGCCCGGCGACCGCCCCTCTGCCGTTCCCGGAGGCCCGTCGAGGCCTTCCGGAACCACCGGTCCGAATCGTCGAGCCGTATTACCACCTGGGGGCCTGCGCTGTCTCACAGAAGCGCTTTTCCGATGATCTGTTCTACCGCGCTGCTGTGATTCCCCGGCGCCGACCTGGCCCAAGGTGTCATGCTGCTCCAAGTCAGGGGGGTTGGTCCCAATGTCCGAAGTGTTCCGAGGGCTGCCGTTCCAACGATCACCAGAGGTCCGGCCGGAGGTCGACGTGTCCGCGAACATCAATCCCACCGTGCGTCGTCGGCGCCTCGGCTCGGAGCTGCGAAAACTCCGCGAAGGCCTCGGGATGACGGCGGAGGAGGTGGCCGGCCGGCTGATGGTCTCCCAGTCGAAGATCAGCCGGCTGGAGAACGGCCGTCGCAGCATCAGCCAGCGCGACGTGCGCGACCTCTGCGACGTCTACAACGTGTCCGACGAACAGATGCGCAGCAGCCTGATGGAGATGGCCAAGGAGTCCCGCCAGCGCGGCTGGTGGCACGACTTCAACGACATGCCGACCCCGTACAGCGTCTACATCGGCCTGGAGGCCGAGGCCTCCTCGATCCGCGCCTACGAGTCCTCCTTCATCCCGGGGCTGCTCCAGACCGAGCAGTACGCCCAGGCCGTGGTCGAGGGCACCCAGCCGGACACCGACGCGATCGCGGTGCAGCGCCGGGTGCAGGTGCGGATGAAGCGCCAGGAGCGCGTCCACGGCGAGAACCAGCTCGGCAGCCTGTGGACCGTCATAGACGAGGCGGCGCTGCGCCGCGAGGTCGGCAGCCGGGAGATCATGGCCCGACAGCTCCAGCAGATGCTGGAGCTCAGCCTGCGCCCGAACATCACCATCCAGGTGATCCCGTTCTCGCACGGCGCCCATCCCGGCATGACCGGGACATTCTCCCTGCTGGAGTTCCCGGAGTCAGCCGATTCCACGGTTGTCTACTTCGAAGGTGTGACGAGCGATCTCTACCTGGAGAAGGAGGCCGACGTGCGCCGCTATACCGGTCTGTACGACTACCTGAGAGCGGCCGCACTCGGTGTCGCGGAGAGCCGGTCGCTGATAGCCGACATCGAAAAGGGATACCACGAATGAGCACCCCCTCCGAGTACGGAACCCCCTGGCGCAAGAGCAGTCACAGTGGTGGCCAAGGCGCCTGTGTGGAGATCGCCGGACCTGCCGCCGGGGCGGTGGCGGTCCGGGACTCCAAGGACCCGCTCGGCCCGCAGCTGCTGTTCTCCACCGAGGCCTGGAACGCGTTCGCGTCGGCCGCGGCGGCGGGCGCCTTCGGCGAGGCCTGACCGGGATCCGTGCTCGGACGAGTTGCCCGTAGCGCTGTCCGTCGCCCCGAGCGGCGGCCGATGCTACGGGCGACTGCCGTTTCCGCGGCGTTCGTTCAGTGCACCACCGGGTACCGGACCGACCAGTTGACGCCCTCCGGGGTCTGCCGGTCGTGCAGTTCGGTGCCGTGCATCAGCTCCAGCGCGAAGTCGTCGGCGAGTTCGAGGATCGCACCGCGTCCCTCCAGCCCCGCCAGCAGGCCCGGCGGCAGCGCGGTGTCACCGTGCAGCACCCCGAGCAGGTTGCCGCAGATCGCGCCGGTGGAGTCGCTGTCCCCGGAGTGGTTGACCGCCAACAGCAGGCCCGAGCGCACGTCGTGGGCGACCAGGGCGCAGTAGACCGCGATCGCCAGCGCCTCCTCGGCGACCCAGCCCTCCCCCAGCGCCTCGACCCGCTCGGCGGACGGCTCGCCGGCCCGGACGGCGTCCAGCGCGGCCCGCAGCGCGGCCGTGGTCTCCTCGTGCGCCTGCCGCTCGGAGAGCAGCGCCAGCGCGAGGTGGACGCCCTCCTCCAGGGTGCCGCCACGGGCCACCGACTGGACGATCACCGCGAACGCGCCCGCCGCCAGGTAGCCGGTCGGGTGGCCGTGGGTGAGCACCGAGCACTCCACCGCGAGCTGGAAGACCAGGCCCGGCTCCCAGGTGGTGAGCAGCCCGAACGGCGCCGCCCGCACCACCGTGCCGCAGCCCTTGGAGTGCGGGTTCTTGGGCCGCTCCAGGGTGCCGAGCCGCGAGCCGTCCGGCCCGGTCAGGCCGGTGAGGCAGCCCTGGCCGGGGGCGCGCTGGGCGTACAGCCACTCCTCGCGGCCGAGCCAGCCGAGGTCGGGGCGGCGCTCGTCCGGGCCCCAGTCGCGCTGGGTGGCGGCCCAGCGCAGGTAGGCCAGGTGCAGGTCGGTGGGCGGGTGCCAGCTGCCGGTGTCGCGCCGGATGTGGGCCCGGATCAGGCCGTCCACGGTGAACAGGCTGAGTTGGGTGTCGTCGGTGACGGCGCCGGTGCGCCCGTAGGCGGGGACGTAGCCGGTGACGCCCCGCGGGCCGTACTGGGCCCGGATCTTCTCCAGCGGCTCGAACTCGACGCCGGCGCCGAGCGCGTCACCGATGGCACCGCCGAGCAGGCAGCCCCGCACGCGGCTGCGGAAGTCCTGCTGCTGGGCTCGTGACCACAGGGGCATCACGACGGGGCGCCTTTCGTCGGGGTCGGGGGGCGGGTCCGCGCGACGCACGGCCGCCGCGCGCCCTGGCACTGTATTCGAAGGCGCGAGCGGAACGACGGCGTCCCTCGTACTTCGGTTCCCCACCCCGGCCGCCGTCTCCGCGACGGCCGGGGTCCCGCGGTCGGCCCTAGTCCAGCACCGGCAGCAGCTCCGGCAGGTGCCCGTCCGAGGCCAGCGCCGCCGCGCGCCGCTCGACCGGCACCTCGCCGTAGAGGGTGGTGCGCTGGCGGTGGGGGCGGCCCGCGGCCTCGGCGATCGCCTGGAGGTCGCGCACCGACTTGTAGCTGCCGTACGCCGAGCCGGCCATCCGCGAGATGGTCTCCTCCATCAGCGTGCCGCCCAGGTCGTTGGCGCCCGAGCGGAGCATCTCGGCCGCGCCCTCCGCGCCCAGCTTCACCCAGCTGGTCTGGATGTTGGGGATGTGCGGGTGCAGCAGCAGCCGGGCCATGGCGACCACGGCGCGGTTGTCCCGGGCGGTCGGGCCGGGGCGGGCGATGCCGGCCAGGTAGACCGGGGCGTTGGTGTGGATGAACGGGAGGGTGACGAACTCGGTGAAACCACCGGTGCGCTGCTGGATCTCGGCGAGCAGCCGCAGGTGGCCGAGCCAGTGCTTCGGGGTGTCCACGTGCCCGTACATCATCGTGGACGAGGAGCGGATGCCCAGCTCGTGCGCGGTGGTGACCACCTCGACCCAGGTCGCGGCCGGCAGCTTGCCCTTGGTGAGCACCCAGCGGACCTCGTCGTCCAGGATCTCGGCGGCGGTGCCCGGGATGGTGTCCAGGCCCGACTCCTTGGCCCGCTGCAGCCAGTCGCGGATCGAAAGCCCGGTCCGGGTCGCGCCGTTGACCACCTCCATCGGGGAGAACGCGTGCACGTGGATGCCGGGCACCCGTTCCTTCACCGCGCGGGCGATGTCGAAGTAGGCGGTGCCGGGCAGGTCCGGGTGGATGCCGCCCTGCATGCACACCTCGGTGGCGCCCACCTCCCAGGCCTGCGCGGCCCGTTCGGCGACCTGCTCCAGGGAGAGGGTGTAGGCGTCGGCGTCGGTGCGGCGCTGGGCGAAGGCGCAGAAGCGGCAGCCGGTGTAGCAGACGTTGGTGAAGTTGATGTTCCGGGTGACGCAGTAGGTGACGTCGTCCCCGACCGCGTCCCGGCGGACGTCGTCGGCGATCCGGCACAGGGCGTCCAGGGCCGGGCCGTCCGCGTGGAACAGGGCCAGCGCGTGGTCGTCGGTGAGCTCGGTCGGGTCGTCGGCGGCCACCGCCAGAGCCTCGCGCAGGTCGCCCGCGAGGCGCTCGGGCGCGCCCTTCGCGAGCACCTGCTCGCGCAGCACCTCCCAGTCGCCGTACACGTCCTCGAAGTCGGCCCGGCGGTCGCCGGTGCGGCCCTCGGTGTCGACGGCGGTGTGCAGGTCGGTCCGCCCGTACGCCTCCGGGAGGTCCTCGGGCTCCTGCCAGGGGCGGCCCTCGACCACCGCGTCCGGGTTCGCCAGGCCGGTGGCCGGGTCGGCCAGGGCGCGCACGTGCGGCAGCACCCGCGGGTCCAGCCAGGGTTCGCCGCGCAGCACGTACTCGGGGTAGACGGCGAGGCGTTCGCGCAGTTCGAAGCCGGCCGCGGCCGAGCGCTCGGCGAGGCGGTCGATCTGCGGCCAGGGGCGCTCGGGGTTGACGTGGTCCGGGGTCAGCGGGGAGACGCCGCCCCAGTCGTCGATGCCGGCCGCGATCAGCCGCCCGTACTCACCGTCCACCAGGTTCGGCGGCGCCTGCAGGCACGCCGCCGGGCCGAGCAGGTGGCGGGCCACCGCCACCGTGGCCACCAGCTCGTCCAGTTCGGCGTCCGGCATGCCGCGCATCGCGGTGTCCGGCTTGGCGCGGAAGTTCTGCAGGATCAGTTCCTGGACGCCGTGGTAGGCCCGGGAGACCTTGCGCAGCGCGAACAGCGACTCGGCGCGCTCCTGGTACGTCTCGCCGATGCCGATCAGCAGGCCGCTGGTGAACGGGACGGAGCTGCGGCCGGCGTCCTCCAACACCCGCAGTCGGACGGCCGGTTCCTTGTCCGGCGAGCCGAAGTGCGGGCCGCCGGGCTCGCTCCACAGCCGGGTGGCGGTGGTCTCCAGCATCATCCCCATCGAGGCGGAGACCGGCTTCAGCCGCTGGAAGTCCGTCCAGCTCAGCACCCCGGGGTTGAGGTGCGGCAGCAGGCCGGTCTCCTCCAGGATGCGGATGGACATCGCCCGCACGTAGGCGATGGTGTCGTCGTAGCCGTGCGCGTCCAGCCACTCACGGGCCTCGGGCCAGCGGTCCTCGGGCTTGTCGCCGAGCGTGATCAGGGCTTCCTTGCAGCCGAGTTCGGCCCCGCGCCGGGCCACCTCCAGCACCTCGTCCGGGGACATGAACATCCCGTGCCCGGCCCGGCGCAGCTTGCCGGGGACGGTGGCGAAGGTGCAGTAGTGGCACTTGTCGCGGCAGAGCCGGGTGAGCGGGATGAAGACGCTCTTGGAGTAGGTGATGACGCCGGGACGGCCGGCCGCCTCCAGCCCGGCGTCGCGCACCCGGGCGGCACCGGCGCACAGGTCGCGCAGGTCCTCGCCTCTGGCCTGGAGCAGCACGGCCGCCTCGGTCACATCGAGGGCCACGCCGTCCCGGGCGCGGCGCAGGGCGCGCCGCATCGCGTTCGCGGTCGGAGGGGTGCTTGCGTCCACGGCGGTTCCGTCCATGGCGCGACCCTACGCCAGGTGTCGTACGTTCGGATGAGCCAACCCTGAGGCTTCTCAGGGTCGATGTACACACCAGGGTCACCCCGATCTGGCCCTGCAGGGCGATGACGGCGTGGCGGCGCCCGCCTCTAATGGAGGGACAGTGCCAATCGCAGAGGTTCGCAGAGGAGTTGAGGACGCCATGACCAATGACACGGCGGCGGGGGACCAGCAGGACGGCGGAGTGCCGTTCCGTTCACGGCGGCGCACCCTGGTACGGGCCGGGGTCCCGCTGGTGGTGGCCGCGGTGATCGCCACCGGGGTCGGACTGGTGCCCGCGCTGGCCGCCGACTCCCCGCCCGACCTGCCGGCCGTCTCGGCGGAGGCGCTGGTGGCCAAGGCGCTCGGCTCCGACACCCAGACCCTGTCCGGGACGGTGTCGGTCTCGACCGACCTCGGGCTGCCCGGCCAACTGCTGAGCGGGGCCGGTGGTCTCGCCGCGGCGGCCGGGCACGGCGGCGAGCAGGGCAAGGGCTCCTCGGCGGACCCGCAGACCAAGCTGCTCGGCCTGCTCGGCGGGGACCAGACCCTGCGGGTCGCGGTGGACGGGCCGGACCGCCAGCGGGTGGACCTGATGGAGAACATGGCGGGCTACACCCTGGTCCGCAACGGCGACCAGAGCTGGGCCTGGGACAGTTCGACCAACAGCGCGGTGCACCTGACCGGGCGTCCGGCGGGCGAGCACCGGCCCGAGGCGCCGCTGACCGGGGTGCCGACCACCCCGCAGGAGGCCGCCAAGCAGTTCCTGACCGAGAGCGCCGGCACCACCTCCGTCACCGTGGCCGGGACGGCCACGGTGGCCGGGCAGAAGGCGTACCAGCTGAGCGTCAAGCCGACCCAGTCCGGCTCGACCGTCGCCGAGGTGCGGATCTCGGTGGCCGCCGACAACGGCGTGCCGCTCGCGGTGGTGGTGAAGTCCACCGACGGCTCCACCGTGCTGGACGTCCACTTCACCGAGGTGTCCTTCGCCAAGCCGGCCGCCAAGACCTTCGACTTCACGGTGCCCAAGGGCGCCAAGGTGACGGAGCAGAAGGCGGACGACGCGGCCAAGGGCCACGCCGGCAAGGGCGAGGCTGCCAAGGGTGAAGCCGCCAAGGACCACGGCGGCGTGAACGTGATCGGCGAGGGCTGGACGGCCGTGGTCTCCGCGCAGCTGCCCAGCGGCGTCGAGACGCCGAAGGGCACGGACAACGGCAAGCAGGGCAAGCACCACGGCCAGCCGATGAACCCGCAGGCGCTGGTGAAGTCGCTCGGCAAGCCGGTCGGCGGCGGCACGCTGATCAGCACCAAGGTCGTCAACGTCCTGCTCACCGACGACGGCCGGGTCTTCGCCGGCGCGGTGACCCTGCCGGTCCTGCAGCACGCCGCCGGGGTGAACTGACGGATGTCCAAGGCTCCCGTAACGGGGGACGTTACGGAGTCGGCCGGGGGTCCGGGCGCCGCGCCGCGCCCGGCCCCCGCTCCTTCCGCTCCGCCCGCTCCTTCCGCTCCTCCCGCCTCCTCGACCGACGACGTGATCAGAACCCGCGGCCTGACCAAGCGCTTCCGGGGTGGCCAGCTCGCCGTGGACGGCCTGGACCTGGCCGTGCCGCGCGGCTCGGTGTTCGGCTTCCTCGGCCCCAACGGCTCCGGCAAGACCACCACCATCCGGATGCTGATGGGCCTGATCGCCCCCACCTCCGGCGTGGCCACCGTGCTCGGCGAGTCGATGCCGCAGTCCGTCGCCTCCGTGCTGCCCCGGGTGGGCGCGCTGATCGAGGGCCCGGCGCTGTACGGCTTCCTCTCCGGCCGGGACAACCTGGTCCGCTTCGACTCCGCCGACCCGACCGCCGACCCGCGCACCCGCCGGCAGCGGGTGGACGCCGCGCTGGAGCGGGTCGGCCTGAGCGCCGCGGCCGGCAAGAAGGCCCGCGCCTACTCCCTGGGCATGAAGCAACGCCTGGGCCTGGCCTCCGCGCTGCTGCAGCCGCGCGAGCTGCTGGTGCTGGACGAGCCGACCAACGGCCTGGACCCGCAGGGCATGCGGGAGATCCGGGCGCTGGTGCGGGAGGTCGCGGCGGAGGGCACCACGGTGTTCCTCTCCTCGCACCTGCTGGACGAGATCGAGCAGGTCTGCACCCACGCGGCGGTGATGTCCCGGGGCCGGCTGGTGGTGCAGGGCACCGTCACCGAGCTGGCCGCCCGGGCCCAGGGCCGGCTGGTGGTCCGCACCCCCGACGTGGCGCAGGCCGCCAAGGTGCTGGCCGCCCACCAGGTGGGTTCGCTGGTGCCCGGCGAGGGCCGGGTGGACGGCGAGCTGGGCGCCCGGGGCGGCGACGAGGTGCTGCCCGAACTGTGCGCGGCGCTGGTCGAGGCCGGGGTGCGGGTGCACGGATTCGGGCTGGAGCGGGGCACGTTGGAGGACGCCTTCGTGGCGCTGACCGGGGAGGGCTTCGATGTCGCAGGCTGAGGCGCTGCCGGTGGCCGGGCGTCGGCCGCAGACCGCGGCCGGGTTCCTGGCGCTGTTCCGCAACGAGCTGCACCTGACCTTCCGCCGGCTGCGCACCAAGGTGCTGCTGGGCATCCTGGCGGTGCTGCCGATCCTGATCGGCGTGGTGGTCAAGCTCAACACCGACAGCCCGCACGACGGCGGCGGCGGGCCGAGCTTCATCGCGCAGACGACCCAGAACGGGCTGTTCCTGGTGTTCACCGCGCTGGCGGTGGCGCTGCCGGTCTTCCTCCCGATGACGGTCGGGGTGGTGGCCGGGGACTCGGTCGCCGGCGAGGCGGCCACCGGGACGCTGCGCTACCTGCTGGTCGCCCCGGCCGGGCGGACCAGGCTGCTGGCCGCCAAGTTCACCGCCGGGCTGGTGTTCTGCCTGGCCGCGACGGCGGCGGTCGCGCTGTCGGCGCTGGCCACCGGGGCCGCGCTGTTCCCGCTCGGCGAGGTCACGCTGATCTCCGGGGACACCATCGGCTTCTCGGACGCGCTGCTGCGGGCGGTGCTGGTGGCCGGGGTGGTCGCGCTCTCGCTGGCCGGGCTGGTGGCGATCGGGCTGTTCGTCTCGACCCTCACCGGCAGCGGCATCGCGGCGATGGCCGCGACCGTCGGCCTGGTGATCACCGTGCAGATCCTGGACGCCTTCCCGCAGCTGGACGCGATCCGGCCGTTCCTGTTCACCCATTACTGGATGAACTTCTCCGACCTGCTGCGCGAACCGATGTACTGGGACGGCGTGTGGAAGGACCTCGGTCTGCAGGCCGCCTACGTCGCCGTGTTCGGCTCGGCGGCCTGGTCGCGGTTCACCAGCCGCGACATCAGCGCATGAGCGGTATCAGCGCGTGAGCCGCATCAGCGCGTGACGGCTTCCCGCTGGACGGGGGCGGGCTGCGGAACGGCCGCGGCCCGCCCCGCGCGGTCGGCCCGCACCTGGCGCAGCGCATCCCAGGTGAGCAGCGCGAGCGCGGCCCAGACCAGGGCGAAGCCGGCCCAGCGCGCGGGCGGCATCGACTCGTGGAAGACGGCGACGCCGATCAGGAACTGGAACACCGGCGCCAGGTACTGCAGCAGCCCGAGCACGGTCAGCGGCACCCGCACAGCCGCCGCGCCGAAGAACAGCAGCGGGATCGCGGTGATCACGCCGCTGAGCATCAGCAGCGCCGAGTGCCCCCAGCCGTACGAGCCGGGCACGGTGTGCCCGAAGGTGCCGTGCCCGCTGAGCTCCAGGTAGATCAGGTAGCCGAGGGCGAAGGGGAACATGAAGGCGCTCTCCGCCGCCAGGCTCTCCAGCCCGCTCAGCCCGACCTGCTTCTTCAGCAGGCCGTAGGTGGCGAAGGAGAGCGCCAGGACGAGCGCGATCCAGGGCAGCTGCCCGTAGGCGACGGTCAGGACCGCGACGGCGGCGGCGCCGATGCCGACGGCCGTCCACTGGGCGCCGCGCAGCCGCTCCTTGAGCACCAGGACGCCGAAGCCGATGGTGACCAGGGGGTTGATGAAGTAGCCGAGGCTGGTCTCCACCACGTGACCGTTGTTGACGGCCCAGATGTAGACGCCCCAGTTGACGGAGATCACCGTGGCCGCACCGGCCAGCATGGCGAGTCGGCGGGGCTGGCGCAGCAGCGGGCGTATCCAGCTCCAGTGCCGCTGGGCGACCAGCATCAGCACCACGGCGACCAGGGACCAGACCATCCGGTTGGCCAGGATGTCGTCGGCGGCGCCGGGCTCCAGCAGCGGCCAGAACAGCGGGAAGAGCCCCCAGATGCCGTAGGCCGCCATGCCGTACCAGAGGCCTCGGCCGCTGTCCTGCTGGGTTGTCTGTGGCATGGCCGAGTGCCCTCCCGCGCGCGCGATGTATCGAGGTGACGGTAGCGGGCGGGAGGGGAGGCTGTCATCTCCGTTTTCGGATTTTGGTCATGACATTGCTTGAATGCTGGACGGTTCCCGGCCTTTTCGCAGGTCAGGCGGTTGCCTCAGGCACCCGGCGCGGCGCGGACGGACTCGGCCAGCGGGACGGTCGGACGGCCGATCAGCCGGGCCAGGTCACCGGTGCGCAGGGCCGGCTCGCCCCTGGCGATGGCCGCGTCGGTGTTCGGGAACAGCTCCGCGAAGCCCTCCGGCAGCCCCGCGGCCCGCCCGCGAGGAGTACGACGGGCGGCCTACCGCTCCTTGATCAGCACTACTCCTTGATCAGCGCCGCCAGCCCGTCCAGCACCCGGCCCAGCCCGAAGGCGTACGCGTGCTCCGGGCTGTACGCGCCGCCGTGCGCCTGGCCGGCGGCGGCACCGACGCGGGCGGCGACCGGGTAGCGCTCGGCGTCGAAGACCCGGGCGAGCAGCTCGGCGTTGGCCTCCCACCACTGGGCGTCGGTCAGCGCGCTGTCCTGCTGGGCGGCGCGCTCGTCGGCGGCCATCCGGGCGCAGGTCTGGACGAAGCCGAGCAGGTGGGTCAGCGCGGCGTCCAGCTCGACGTCCGGCAGGCCGGTGCCCTCGAAGGCGCGCAGCTCGTACTCGTACTTGGCCATCAGGCCGGGGCCGAGCGGCGGGCGGCTGGTGGAGACGGCGGCGACCCAGGGGTGGGCGCCGAACAGCGCCCGGTTGTCGTCCGCGACGGCGGTGACCCTGGCCCGCCAGCCCGCGTCGGCCGGGGCGCTGCGGGGCATCGTGGCGTAGACGGTGTCCAGCATCAGGTCGAGCAGCTCGGCCTTGCCGGGGACGTAGGTGTAGAGCGCCATCGGGGACAGCCCGAGCTCCTGGGCGACCCGGCGCATGGTGACGGCGTCCACGCCCTCGGCGTCGGCCAGGGCGATCGCCGCGGCGGCGATCTCAGCGGTGGAGCGGGCCTGCTTCGGGCCGCGCCGGCCGGGCTTCTCCTCGGCCGTCAGCCCCCAGAGCAGGGCGAGGGTGCGCGCCGGGTCTCCTGCGCTGCTGCGGTCCGTGGCCATGGGACGGATCCTTTCACGGCGCGGGCCCCGGCAGCCGTGGGCGGCTACCGTCTCCCCATGACCAGCCCTGAGCCACTCCCCGGCACGGACACCGCCCAGGCGCTCCGGCCCCGGGTCACCTGCCGCCGCTGCCACCGGCCGCTGCACGACCCGGAGTCGCGGATGCTGCGGCTGGGGCCGGAGTGCCGCGACCCGGCGGAGCGGGTCGCGCGGTTCGAGGTGGACCAGGAGACGCTGCCGGGGGTCTAGGACGGTCTAGGACCGCCCGAAGAGACGGCGGATCAGGCCGGGGCGGGGCTCGGGCCGCTGCGGCGCGCTCGGCTCCACCGCCGCCTCCTCCTCGGTGTTCCCGGTGTCCTTGGTGCTCGCCGCGCCGCCGGTGTCCCGGCCGTCCTCCTCCGCCAGCAGGCGCCGGGCGAGGTCGCGGTCGGCCGGGTCCGTCCACGGCGCGGCGAGCACCAGGGCGGCGAACGAGCGCTGGATCGTCACCACCCGGCTGCGGCGCGCCCGGGCGCCGTACTCCAGCCGCCGGTGCAGCAGCCCGGCGATGTCGGCCCGTGTGTCCGGGTGCGTCCAGCCGATCGCGACCAGGGCGAAGCCGGCCGCCTCGACCACCCAGTCCTCGGGCCCGAGCAGCAGGTCGCGCAGCACCCGGCGGCGCTCCGAGCCCTCCCACGGCTGGTCGGTGCGGTGGTGGGCGATGCCGAGGCAGGTGAAGGTCTGGACGGCGCGCACCCACAGTTCGGGCTGGTGGGCGAGCAGGGCGCGGCCGAGGTCGTCCTCGCGGGGCAGCGGCGGGTGGACCAGTGCGCCGAGCAGTTCCTCCAGCGGCAGTCCGGCCAGTCGGACGGCGTGGTCGTAGGCGGCGGGGATGGTCGGCCAGACGATCTCGGCGGTGGCGCGGACGAGTTCGGCGCTCGAAGCGGCGGGCGGGGCGACGGCCGGGCGCGGGTCGGTGCCGTCCCAGGACCAGATCCGGGTGGTGGGCTCGGTCAGCGGCAGCCGGGGGTCGGGATCGCCGACGGACTGGTAGGAGACGGTGGAGCGCGGCAGGGCGAGGTGGACGGCCAGCAGTGAGCTGGGCGGCTCGACGGCGGAGGCGGTGCAGTCGATCTCGGTGTCACGGCCGGTACCGTCGGCGCCGAGCACCTGGTGCAGCACATTGACGGTCGCCTCGGTGGTGCCGGAGACCATGCCGAGCCAGGGCTCACGGTGGCTGAGCCGCTCCAGCAGGTCCTGGGCGTACTCGTGGTCGGGGTGGGCGCGGTGGTGGTCGGCCAGACCGAGCAGGTGCACCGGGTCCCCGTCGAGGGCGTGGCGCAGCCCGTACCGGGCCGGGGCGGCCTTGGGGTGGTCGGGCGCGGTGGCGAGCACCCGGTCCAGCCAGGGCAGGCCGTCGGCCGGGCGGCCGAGGGCGCCGTACAGCTCGGCCACGTCGACGGCGAGGTAGCTGCTGGAGTTGTCCTTCTCCGGTGCCTCCCGGCCCAGTTCGGCCTCCCAGACGGCGAGCGCCGCCTCGGGCCGCCCGTCGGAGCGCAGGGCGTTGCCGAGCATCACGGAGGGCAGGTAGCCGGGGGCCGACCGGTGGGCCCGTTCGGCGAGTTCGACGGCCCGGGCGGTGGCGCCGAGGCGGCGGGTCAGGCCGGAGGCCATCGCCAGCAGCAGCGCGTGCTCGCCGTTGCGGACCAGTACGGCCCGGACGAACTCCTCGAAGGGCCGTACGGCGTCGGCGAGTTCGGCGGGCAGCGGGTCGGGCAGGGCGCCGGCGGCGCGGGCCACCGCCTGGGCGACGGCGTCCGGGTCGACCAGGGCGGGCAGGTCCTCACGGGCGAGCCAGGCGGCGTGCGCCCAGGGGCGGGCCGGCTCGTACTGGATCGCCGAGGCGAGCAGGCCGACGGCGGTGTCCCAGTCCCCGGCGGCGGCTTCCACGTGGGCGCGGCAGGCGACGGTGCCGAGGTAGACCTCGCCGTCCAGCGGGAACAGCTCGCGCGCCGCCGCCGGGCCGCCCGCCGCCGCACACAACTCGGCCAGCGCCTCGTGCAGTTCGGGCAGCTGGGGGTCGGAGAGGATGGCGTCGGCGAGGTGGTCGGCGGCGTGGGTGAGGTCCCCGGAGTCGATCGCCAGCCGGGCGACGGCCACCTCGCCCTCGGCCGCCAGCCGCTCGTCGCCCTCGTCGTCGGTGTGCGCCATCGCCCTGTCCCCCGGTCGCGCCGTGATCACTCGTTCCCCGTGCGCGGACGAGGCTATCCGGTGCACCCGACCGCCGGATGATCACCCTGGGGTGAACGGAGCGCCAACTCCTCGATCGGATACGACCCTTACGAGTGGTTTAGACCTCGGAAACGTTCAGATCCCGGATACCGCCCAGCACGATGGCTCCGGTGCTTCGAGAGCGAAGCACCGTTCACCGACGACCCCTTGAGGACCTGATGAAGCTCTCCCGCGTGCTGTCCGCAGCCGCCTCGGCCGCCGTTCTGGGCACCCTCGTCCTGGCCGCGCCGACGGCCACCCGGGCCGCCGCCGCAGGCTCCTTCGTGGTCAGCGAGGCCCAGTTCAACCAGATGTTCCCGAACCGGAACCCCTTCTACACGTACCAGGGCCTGACCGACGCCCTGAGCGCCTACCCCGGCTTCACCAAGACCGGCGACGACGCCACCCGCAAGCGCGAGGCGGCCGCCTTCCTCGCCAACGTCAGCCACGAGACCGTCGGCCTGACGTACGTCGTCGAGCAGAACAAGGCCAACTACAGCCACTACTGCGACACCACCCAGCCGTACGGCTGCCCCGCCGGAACCTCCGCGTACCACGGCCGCGGGCCGCTGCAGCTCAGCTGGAACTTCAACTACAAGGCCGCGGGCGACGCCCTGCACATCGACCTGCTGCACGACCCGTACAAGGTGGAGCGGGACTCCGCCGTCTCCTGGAAGACCGGTCTCTGGTTCTGGAACAGCCAGAAGGGCGCCGGGACGATGACCGGGCACGACGCCATCGTCGACGACAAGGGCTTCGGCGAGACCATCCGCAGCATCAACGGCGACCTGGAGTGCAACGGCAAGAACCCGGACGAGCGCAACGACCGGATCAACCTGTTCAAGAAGTTCGTCGGCGTCCTCGGCACGAACGTGGGCGGCGGCAACATCTCCTGCTGAGCCCCCGGTGTCCCGGAGCGGGAAGTCGGCCGGGCCGACTTCCCGCTCCGCACGTTTCCGTGCCGGGTGGGCCGGTGTCAGTGCTGCGGGGCGGACGGGTTCAGGACGGCCATGAGGAGGCGGTTGGACAGCGGGGTCGGGGCGGCGAAGTCGGAGCTGAGGTTGGAGATCGAGTAGACGGCGCGCAGGGACAGGTCACGGGTGGCGAACATGCCGTTGGCGTAGCCGTCGTCGTGACCGGTCTTGCCCCAGAGCACCGTGCCGTTCGGCAGCGGGGTGGACATCAGTCCGGCGCCGAAGCAGGCCACCTTGTTGCAGGAGGTGCCGCCGACGAACGGGACGAGCTTGCCCTCGTTGTCCTTGGGCAGGGTGAACAGCTCGTTCTGCTGCGCGGCGGGCAGCAGCCGGCCCTGGAACAGCGCGGTCATGAAGTGGTCGAGGTCGGCCGGGGTGGAGATCATGTTGGACGGGGTGCCGCCCTGCTCGCTGACGTCCACCGCCTGGCCGCTGCTGTCGGCCATGTAGCCGTGGAGGTACGGCCGGGGCATCTCGGGGTCGTCCTCGGGCACCGAGGTCTGGTCGAGGTGCAGCGGCTTCAGGATGCGGTTGGCGACCTCGTCCCTGTAGGAGTGGCCGGTGACCTGCTCGATGAGCTTGCCTCCGATCCGGAAGGCGAGGGAGTTGTACTCCTGCTTGGTGCCGGGGTCGAAGTGCGGGCCGGGCCACGGACGGCCGGTGGGGCGCAGGGTGTCCTGGATGACCTGGTCGAAGGTCCGGTAGGTATAGCGGTTGGCGATCGTGTCGTCGACGCCGGCGTCGGGCTTGCCCTCGTCCACGTCCGGCAGGCCGCTGGTGTAGTTGATCAGCTGGCGGACGGTGATCGGCCGGAAGGTGTCCGGGAGCAGGTCGGGCAGGTAGTGCTGGACGGTCTGGTCGAGGTCGATCCGGCCCTCGGCGGCGAGCTGGAGGGTGACGGTGGACTGGAAGACCTTGGAGATGCTGCCGGCGTGGAAGTGCGCGTTCTCCGGGATCTTCCGGCCGGTCTGGGAGTCAACCGTGGAGCCCTTCCACAGCTGCCCCGCTTCGACGACCCGGGCGATCGCGCCGGCCGCGCCGTCACCGGGCCGGGTCTGGAGGGCAGCCTCCAGCGCGGCGGGGTTCAGCGGCGGGAACGCCGTCGTGGTGCCCGGGCCTCCGGCGGCGAACGCCTGGGCGCCCGAGGCGGCGGTCAGGCCGACCAGGGCGGAGCAGGCCAGTCCGAGGGCGGCGGCGCGGCGGGCGAGGGGCTTCATGGGACACTCCGTTGGGACGAGCCGCTCGTGAACGGCTTCTTGGCGACGTGTTCGATCCTGCTCGGCCGCCGCCCCGACCGGTATCGGGATCAACCCTGAACCGCCCCTGATCAGCCCTGCCGCCACCTGAGGGTGACCACCAATCAGCGGAAGCGGCCCGAACTCGCGGCCGCCCGGCTACCGTTGCTCCGCATGACCCGCACCGAGCCCGAGATCACTGCGGAACTGGTCCGGCAGCTGCTGCGCGACCAGCACCCCGACCTGGCCGACCGCCCCGTGCGGCTCGGCGCGCGCGGCTGGGACAACCAGCTGTGGCGACTGGGCGAGGACCTCGCCGTCCGGCTGCCCTGGGCCACGAAGGACGCGGACGCACTGCTGCGCAAGGAACACGCCTGGCTGCCCAGCCTCGCGCCGCACCTTCCGCTGCCCGTCCCGGTGCCGCAGCGGTTCGGCGAGCCCTCCGAGCGGTTCCCGCGCCCGTGGCTCGTCACCACCTGGGTGCCGGGAGCACCCGCTGACCGTGAGCCCGCCACCCGCGCCGAGGCGGCGGCCGACGCGCTGGCCGCCTTCCTGACCGCCCTCCACCGCCCCGCCCCCGCCGGAGCTCCGGTCGGCCGTGGCCGCGGCGGGCCGCCGGCCGACCACGCCGAGGGGTTCGACCGGCAGCTCACCGAGGCCGTCGACCTGGGGCTGATCCCCGACCCGGACGCCGTCCGCGCCGTCTGGGCCGACGCCGTGGCCGCACCGCCGTGGTCGGGACCGGCGGTGTGGCTGCACGCCGACCTGCATCCGGCCAACGTCCTCACCGCCGACGGCACCATCTGCGGCGTGATCGACTTCGGCGACCTCTGCGCGGGCGATCCGGCCTGCGACCTCGCCGCCGCGTGGGTCCTGCTGCCGGACGGCGCCCGCGACCGTTTCCACGCGGCCCACCGCCCGACCCCGGACACCGCGACCTTGCGCCGCGCCCGGGGCTGGGCGGTACTGCGTGCCCTCAGCGGCCTCCGGATCGGGCAGGCCGGCCTGCGCGGCCTCCCCGGCGGCAAGGCCAGCTGGGGGCCGCCCGCCCGCGCCGCCCTGCGGCGCCTGACTCACTCGGTCGAGTGACTATCGCGGCTGGTGGCGGGGATCTGTAGCAGGCTCCTCCTCGCGACTGACGCACCGTCAGACGTGACGGCGAACCCTACGGAGACTCCCATGGCCTACTACCCGAAGGAATTCCGGTACTCCAAGGACCACGAGTGGGTGCAGCCCACGACGGACGGCAAGGCGCGGGTCGGCATCACCGAATACGCCCAGAAGCAGCTCGGCGACATCGTCTTCGTCGAACTACCCAAGGTGGGGAACAAGTTCGATGTCGGCAAGGCATTCGGTACGGTCGAGTCGGTCAAGTCGGTGAGCGAGCTCTACGCCCCGGTGTCCGGAACGGTCTCGGCGATCAACGAGGACCTGAGCGACGAGCCCGAGCTGATCAACACCGACGCTCACACCGACGGATGGATCATCGAACTCAAGCTGACCACGGCCAGTGAGCTGGAGGCCCTGCTCTCGGCCGCCGAGTACGAGGCCTACATCGCCGAGGAGTAGACGCAACCACCTCCCGGCCCTCCTCGCGCGGCACCCGCCGCGAGGAGGGCCGGGCGCCCTAGGCAGGGCCGTCGATGCGGCGCAGGTCGTAGAGGTACGACTTGCCGGCCTTCCAACTGCGCCAGGGGCCGAGCGGCGGGAACGCCCCCTCCCCGGTCCGCCCGAGCAGCGGCCAGCCATTGCCGATCCCGTCGACGCCGACGGTGCACCAGCCCCGCTCGGGCAGCCAGCGGCACCACACGTCCAGGTCCACCCGCTTGAACGACGGCCTGCCGTTGAACTCGCCGTTCTGGCGGTAGCGGTAGACCAGGCCGTCCAGACGGCGCACGAACTCGAAGGACACGGCGACTCCCCCAACCGGACATCGGAGACGGACCCTTTCGCCGGACCATCCTCCCGGCGGCACCGCTCCTCCCGCACCTGAATATTTCAGGACGAGAAATATTCACGCGGACGACCGTGTTCCGGTTGGTGTTCGCGCGGGAGGTCCGCGCAAGGCTGGAAGGAGTACAGCGCCGTGCGCGTCGAAGTGTGGAGCGACATCAACTGCCCGTGGTGCTACATCGGCAAGGCCCGGTTCGAGAAGGCCTTGGAGCGCTTCCCGCACCGCGACGAGGTGGAGGTCATCCACCGCTCCTTCGAGCTGGACCCGCACGCGCCGCGCGAGGCCCGTCCGGTCATCCCGCTGCTGGCCGCCAAGTACGGGATGAGTCTGGAGCAGGCCGAGGCGGCGGAGGCCCGGATCGCCGAGAACGCGCGCGGCGAGGGGCTGCCGTACCTGGACGACGGGCGCGACGCGGCGAACTCCTTCGACATGCACCGCCTGCTGCACTTCGCCAAGGAGCACGGCCGGCAGGGGCAGCTGCTGGACGCGCTGTACCGGGCCAACTTCGCCGAGGAGCGCTCCGCGTTCGAGGACGGGCGGCTGGTCGAGCTGGCCGTCGAGGCGGGCTTGGACGGCGGGGCGGCGGCCGCCGTGCTGGCCGACCCGGAGGCGTACGCGGAGGCGGTGCGCGAGGACGAGGCGACGGCCAGCGCGATGGGGGCGACGGGCGTACCGTTCTTCGTCCTGGACCGGCGGCTCGGCGTCTCGGGCGCCCAGCCTGCAGAAACGTTTACCCGGGCGCTGGAACAGGCCTGGGAGAGCCGGGTGACGGTGCCGTTGATGCCCCTCAAGCCCGGGAACTGAAGAGGCACGGAGCAGGATGTCGGACCCGCCGACTTCCCGCTCCGGGGCCGGTCGACTCACTGGGCGCGCCAGCGGTGGGCGTAGGTGATGTGCAGGCCTCCCGGGACGCCCTTGGCCGCGCGGCCGGAGCCCCAGCCCTCGTGGGTGAGGGTGACGCAGTAGTGCGCGTCGGGCCGCCAGCCGGGAGCCTCGCGGCTGAGCCCGTGGAGCAGGGAGCCCGTCCAGCGGAAGGCGGTGGGGCTGCCGGTGACCACCAGCGTGTGGGCGGCACCGGTGAAGCGCAGCTGGTCGCGGAAGCCCGCAAAGTTGTGGCGCTCGTAGTCGATCGCCTCCTCGGACGGGAAGTCGGTGGCCGGGAGGTCGACGGTGTGCGGAATCCCGGCGCCCAGGCGGGCGCGGACCTCCTTCCAGCGGGACGGCGGGAAGCCGAGGCTGTGATGGACGAGCAGGAGGTCCAACCGGTCCTCGGCCGGGACGTCGGGCAGGCCGGTCGGGCCGGTGCTGGCACGTAGCGGCAGGTGGATCAGCGACCGCTGGGAGCGGGCGGCCAGGGCCCAGAGCGTCGCGAGGTCCTCGGCGCCCTGCCGGTCGACGTACAGGTCCATGAACCAGCTGCCCGGGCTCGCGTAGAGGAAGGCGCCGGCGCTCTGCCCGGCCGGGGTGATCACCCGGTATTCGTCCCGGCCGAGGCGGGCCCGGTGGATCTTCGTTCTCAGTCTCACCAGTTTGTCGTACCGGAGGTCAGGGTGGGCTGTCCTGCGGATTTCTCATGCCACATCAGGCGATGTCCGCCCTGCCTGCGACCGCCTCCCGGGCCCACACCCGTTCAGCCATGTGATCATCCTGGCTGTCCGGTGCAACCCTGCGCAGCAACCAGGCGGCGTCGAGTGGACAGTGCGATGACCGGCGATCCCCCGCCCTGCGAAGATCGCCACGCGCGAAGAGGGACGACCGACCAGGTGCGGCGAAGCCAGGCGCAGCGGTGGACCATTGCGATCTTCTTGACAACAGTGGGGCCCGGCCTGCTGGTTGGGGCAGCACAGTGGGAGCACCACTTCTACTGGACCCTCGATCGACACGGCGTGCGCACCACGGCGACCATCGTCGTCGCCTCGCACGCCAACCGCCAGTCCAACTACCTGATCCACTTCAGTCCCGCCCCGAACGCGCCGGCGGACACTTGGGCCGACACTCCCGGCGAGGTCGGCGACGTGATCAACGTGGTCTACAACCCGGCCGACCCCTCGGACACGATCGAGTCCGCCGAACTCCACAGGACAGAGTCGGTGATCCCCAGCCTGCTGTGCACTGGCGCGCTGGTTTGCTTCGTATTCATCTGGCGCACGGTCCGCTCCCGAGTCGGCCCGGAAGCCGGGAGCGCACCGATCAGTGCTCAAGCAACACCCCCGAACCCGCCGGCCGGCTCAACCAGGTCGAGCTGTTCTTCTCCACCCTGGCCCGACGTCTACTGTGCCGCGGCCAGTTCGCCTCCCTCGACGAACTGGCCGCGGCCATCGACACCTTCGTGTCGGCCTGCGACGAACACGACGCCAAGCCCTACCGCTGGACCTTCGACGGCGGCCCACTCAAAGCCGCATGAACCCCCGAAGGACCAACGCGGCGCTGCCCTAGTAGTACTTCGTTAGGTCGGGGCGGGCTGTCGGGCGCGGTTTGTGGATCTTCTTGTGGGAAGCGGGCGTTGGCAGGTGTGGCAGACACCGGTCCAGCAGCTCAGCAGGTCCTGGAGCTGGTCGAGGACCTGGTAGAGAGTCAGGCCGGTGCTTGGACTTTTGGGTCGAGTCGGCGGAGGGTGAGGAAGGCGTGGGCGGCGGTGACGAGGGTGACGTGGTGGTGCCAGCCGCGCCAGGTGCGGCCCTCGAAGTGGTCCAGCCCCAGGCCGTGCTTCATCTCGCGGTAGTCGTGCTCGATGCGCCAGCGCATCTTGGCCAGGCGGACGAGGTGGCGGGTCGGACTGTCGGCGGGCAGGCTGGTGAGCCAGTACTCGGTGGGCGCCTTCTCGCCGGTGGGCCACTCACTGAGCAGTGTGGCCTCGGGCAGGACGCCGTCCCAGGTGCCCGCTCCGCCGGCCTGGGCCATGGCGTGGGTGCGGGCCGCGACACCCGCCGGCCGCACCGTGAGCACCCGGAATCGGGAGCGCATCGGGCCTTTCGAGCCGTGGCGCCAGGTGGACTGGCGGAAGGCCTTGCGTCCACTGTCGATGGCCAGGGCCTGCAGCGAGCCGGGCTTGGTCCGGTAGCGCGAGGCGGGCTTGCGGCCGTTCCCGCTCCAGGCCGGGGCGCTGGGCACCGCGTCGTGCGGGTGTGCGGACTCGTCCGAGCGGACGGCCACGACGAAGTCCAGCCCGCGTTCCGCCAGGCCCTGGCGGAACGCGGTGATCTGGCCGTAGCCGGCGTCGGCGACGATCACCTTCGGCTCCAGACCCCAGGTGATCGCCTCGTCGATCAGGTCCAGGGCCAGGCGCCACTTCTCCCGGTGCCCGATCCCCTCGGGCACGCCTGTCCGCGTCCGACGTTCGGTGTCGTCCTGCCACTCCGCGGGCACGAACAGGCGCCAGGAGATAGGCACGGACGCGGTGTCGGAGGCCGCGTGCAGACTCACCCCCACCTGGCAGTTCGACTGCTTGCCCAGCGCCCCGCACCACTGCCGGGCCACCCCGACCGACATTCGCCCGTCCTTGGGGAACGACACGTCGTCGATCACCCACACCACCGGATCGACCACCGGAACCGTCTTGACGGCTACCGCCCGCAACACCTGCGCGTGGTCCCACGGCGACTGGTTCACGAACTGCTGCAGGGCCTGCATGTCCCCGTCCGGCAGCCGCTCGGCCATCGGCTGGATCGACTTCCTGCGACCGTCCAGCATCAACCCGCGCAGGTAGCAGTCACCCCACCCGCGTGTGTCCTTCCGCGACACCGAGACGAACACCTCGGCCACAAACGCGCCCAGCTCGCCGCGGAGTTGCTCGATCTCCCCCAAATCCACGCCAACAGGATGCCCGACCCGAAGACCAAGATCAAGTTAAGTTAACGAAGTACTACTAGGGCTGGAAGAGTACTTCCGGATTGTTCGGCGAGGGGCCGTCCAGCAGCGGACGGTGGATCCTCTTCAGCGTCTGGTCGAAGAACGCTGTCACGTACTCGCGGGTGATCTCCACCCCGCGTTCCGGGGAGAGGGGCGGCGTCGGGAACCCGGCCTGCTCGTGAAGCAGGTCCAGGTCGGAGAAGCTGAAGTGGTCGGCGCCGGCGACCGTCAGCCACTTCTTGTAGCCGCTGAGGGCGGCCCAGGCCTGCCCCCACGTGGTGTCCCCGCCGCCGCCGTCGGCCTCGCCCAGCATGAGGAACGGCCGGTTGATCTGGCCGGGCATCGGGGCCGGGTGGAACTTGCCGTCCATGTTCACTCCGGCCCGTACTCGCGGGTCGGCGATCATCGTGGCGGCGGCCGCCGCTCCGCCGATGGAATGTCCGGCCATGCCGATCTCGTGCTTGTCGATGAGGTGTGCCAGGCGCCACGCGGTATTGCCATGCGTCAACTGGTCGATCAAGAAGGACACGTCCCGCGCGCGGCTGGCGGGGATGGAGTCGATCAGCGTCGGGTCATCGCAGATCGCGCACGGCGGCGTCTGGCCGTTCGCCAGCGTCTCGCCGCTGTCCTCGTAGGTGTCGCCGACGAGCGCGACGACGTAGCCGTGACTGGCCAGGTCGGTCGCGAGCGAGGTGAGCGTGATGCGCGGGTCCTCGTGCGCGGGTGAGAGGACCACCAGCGGATACTTGCCGCGTTGGGGCCGCGCGCCGTCGAAGGCGTGAGTGGCGACGTTGGAAAGGCTCTGCGGGGTGATGCCGGAGCCCGCCGGCACCTTCTGGCGCTGGAGGACTCCGGCTGCCTCGCCGAGGGTCATGTAAGGGGCCGGAGTCCCGGTCCCGGGGACGGCCGGGTAGACCATCGTGACGGCCAGTTGGCGGGGGCCGGATGACGGCACCCACGGGTCGGGACGGCTCGCGTCGGTGAGGTGGATGACGTCCTCGCCGGCGGCGTAGGGGCCGGTCGGCGCGGGGAGCGTGCCTTGGAAGGACCGCGTGGGCGCGGCGGCCTGGGCCGGTGCGGTGTCGAACGCGTGCGTGGCCACCGGTGTGGCCGACGGTGTGGTCGTGGCGGCGAACCCGGCGCCGGTTCCGGTGATGAGGGCGGCGAGCGCCAGCACCGCGACAGCGCTGATACGGCGATTGCGGACGCGGCCGAGTTCGCGGCTCGAGTGTCGATCGGTCATGTCCCCACGATGTCGCACCGGGCGCCGCCGGGTCGGCAGTGTGAACCCACCGGCCGGACGGGGGGTAAACCCTACCCCCGCTGATGGGCTCTCCTCGCTGCCGACGGGTGGTCGGGTTGGGTACCGTCCCCTTGTCGAATCGAGGCGCGGACGGTGACCTGGCCGCCGCCCGCACCGCCCACGAGAGCGGGTCTGAGGCAGGTGACCGAGAACATCGCCGGCCGTGCCACCGGCAAAGCCGGGACGGACGCCCGGCCACCCCGCGAGGTGGTGCCGGGCAATCCGCTGCGCGCGCTGGCCTCCCCCGTGCTGTGGCGGGCGTCGATCCACCTGGTACTTGACGGTCTGGTGGCGCTGGCGGGACTGGCCGCGCTAGTCGTCGCCGCCTGCCTGGCGCCGGCCGGCCTGGTGGGCCTGCCGCTCACGGTGGCGGCAGGGTGGGCGCTGTTCCGGCTGGCCGCCGTCGAGCGCCACCTTCGTCTTGGCCTACGACGAACACGACGTCAAGCCCTACCGCTGGACCTACGACGGCAGCCCACTCAAAACCGCATGAACCCCCGAAGGATCAACTCGGCGCTGCACTAGTCGTAGAAGAACTGGCGGAGGTCCTCGACCGAGCCGGGGCCGGTGACGAAGGCCTCGAACCGGGCGACCGCGCGGGGCGGCGGCGGGCCGTCGGTGGGGAGCCGCCGAAGCCAGGTCTCGCCCTGCTCGCCGACCGCGTAGACGGCGGAGAGCAGTTCGGCCATGCCCGCCGGACGGGGAGGGGTGGCGCCGACGACGGGGGCGAGTTCCCAGCCGCCGGCCCGGGCGGCGAGGCGGAGCACGCCCGCCCAGGTGGCGATGCGGCAGACGCGGGCGCGCAAGGAGGGTTCGACGGACGGGTCCGGATAACCGAATCCGATGGTGGCGGTAGCGATGTCGTCCATCACCTGGCGCTCAAGAGGGGTGCGGGTCCACCGACCCTCCTGGGCGTCCTCGATGGCGGCGTGCCACCACTCCCAGGCGTCGTGAAGGCGGGTCGCGAACTCGTCCATGCGGTCAGGCTATTGACATCTTCCCTCGGCTAAAAGCCGGGGGATTCCAACACCGGTGGGGTGTTGAGGTTCACGGGCACTCGACCGCTGGCGCGGTGTCGCCCCTCCGGTACCGGAAGGTGCCTTCCGGGGCCTTACGGCCTGTCCTACCGCGACGTTGGATGCTGCGTTGGTGTCCGCGTTGCAGGTGAACCCGCAGGATACGCATGCGAAGTCGGCTTGGCTCTTGCGCGACTTCTTCTCGATCCATCCGCAGGCGCTGCACCGCAGGCTGGTGTACGGGGCGGGAACGTCCTGCACACGTCCGGGGGCCTTGTGCTCGGTGCGCTGGCGCAGGAGGCCCCAGCCTTGGGCGAGAATGGCCCGGTTCAGGCCGGACTTCTGGGTGACGTTCTTGCCTGGCTGCTCCACCGTGCCCTTGGCGGAGGCGGTCATGTTCTTGATGTTCAGCTTCTCGAACCGGATCACGTCGTAGGAGCGGGCGAGCATGGTGCTTGTCTTCTCACACCAGTCCTTGCGCCGGTTCGCCTCACGCGCCTTGAGCCGTGCGGCCTTGGCGTACTCGGCCCTCCTGCGATCGCTGACCTTCGGCGCGCGTGCAGCGCGTCGCTGAGCCTTGCGGATCTGCGCGCGTTCCTTGACCGTGAGCTGCGGGCAGTTCAGCCTCCGCCCGTCGGACAAGGCGGCGGTGACGGCCACGCCCCGGTCGATGCCGATGATCTCACCGCTTCCGGGGGCGTTGATCGGTTCGGGTATGACGGCAAACGCGACGTGCCACTGACCGTTTCGCCAGGTGACACGGAACGTCTTCGCCGAAGGAAGCTCTGCGCGGGTGAGACGGAAGCGGACCCACCCGCAGCTGGGAACCCTGACCTGAGCCCACCGGCGGTTGAGCTTGTGCACCACCGCGGAACGGCCCGTGACCTGACGACCCTTGGCGTTCAACTTCGGCGACCCGCCCGTCTCCCACTCGGGTACGCGGTCGGTGCCGATGACCCGGAAGCCCTCATGCCGGCCCTTCTTGCGCCAGGTCGGCTCACCGAACCCGGAGGTGAATCGCGCCTGCTTGGCCTTCGCGAAGTCCCTGAGCGCCTGCTGCTGAACGTCCGCATTGCCTGCGCCGAGCCACTCATTCGCGCGCCGGGCCTCGGTGAGCTGCCGACACTGCTCCGCAAACCCGGGCGCGGCTCTGCGGCCCAGCGTCCAATGAGAGTGCTGCTCGACCGCGAGGTTCCAGACATACCGTGCGTGCGCACAGTGCAAGAGCATCCGCTCTTCCTGCGCGGGCGTCGGATACATCCGAAAACGTGACACTGTGTCATCCTATAGTCACGCAATGGCTCGCGTAATCAAGTTCACGTTTGGCCTCCCCGACAACCTGCGCGCCCGGCTCGCCAATCAGGCGGCCCCCGACCGCCAGCCCCTCAACTCCCGAGTTTCTGAACCTGCTTGAGGTCGCCCTCACCGCCGCCTCTCCCGAGACATCGGATCACCTTGACGGAGATTCGGCTACCCCCGCCCCTCCCCCAGCCTCCGGCTGGGGGCGCCCCCATCGCGGGAAGCCGGACTCCCCCACCGGCTAAAGCCAGTGGCCCCCGGTTCCACCGGTTTGGGCGCGGGGGTTGAGGCGGGTGGTCAGCCAGGGGGAGTTACGGCCGGCGGCTTCGCGGTAGGCGATGCGCTGGACGGCGAAGAGCAGGCGGTAGAGGTTGAGGGCGGTGTCGGAGCCGTCGGCGGCGAAGCCCAGGCGGAAGACGAACGATTCGAGGTCGGGCCAGTCGAAGTCGTCGGGGACGGGCGGGGTGACGGGGGTGGCGGCGAGGGAGTTGAACGCGGCGGCGACGGCGTAGTGGGTCGCGGCGAGGGCGTTGGCCACGGCCGGGTCGGGGTCGGGGTCGGACATGTCAGTGCTCCTCTTCGTCGGGCCTTGCAACATTGATCGCGGTGATGACGCCCAGGGCGACCGTGGTGATCGCGAGGGCGAGGAGGACAGCGAAGGCCGTGGCGATCAGGAACCGCACTGGCGCTCGCGGTCCGCGTCGAGGAGGAGGGTGAGGAGGTTGAGCAAGGTCGAGGCCGGCGCGGTGTTGAAGCGGACGAGGATGCGGCCGTCGAGGGTCTTGTCCGTGGTGGCGGACGGGAAGATCAGGCCGAACTTCTTGCCGCGCTCGTGGAGTTCGGCGAGGAGGGTGCGGATGTGCTCGTCGGTGTAGGCCCGGATCCGGGGGTCGATGGGCTTCATCGGCTGGCGCGTCATGCGGTGGCCTCCAGCTCGAACCAGACGACCTTGCCCCGCTTGCGCAGGTCGGCGCCGAAACGGTGGGTGAGGGACTGGACGAGGTGGAGGCCCCGGCCGGAGAGGGCGAGCGGGTCCGAAGGGGTGCGGGGCTCGGGGAGGAGCGGGCTGTCGTCGCTCACGGAGACGCGGAGGAGCTGCGGAGAGAGGGCGAGGGTGACCAGCGGGGACGGACTCCCCGCGTGCTTCCAGGCGTTGACGAAGAGTTCGTGAAGCGCGAGCTCGGCGTCGGCGACGAGGGCGGGCGGCCACCCGGCGGAGGCGAGGAGTTGCAACGCCTGCGTACGGCAGCGGGGTTGTCTGCGCCAGAAGCTGGCGCGCTTGTGGGGATGAAGGGTCCGGCCGTGAGCCACACCGAGGCCGGTCGGATCACGCTCAACTCCGAGCGCCTTGAGATCTGGCTCGACGCGTACGGCTGCACCGACCCGGTTTTCCGCGCAAAGCTCGCCGAGATGGGGCGGAGCAACGGCAAGGGCTGGTGGACTGATCTCGCGGACCGAGTTCCAACCTTGCTGCTTGATCTCGCGGAGGCGGATCACAGCGCAGCCTCGATGGACAACTTCGAGACGTTCTACGTTCCTGGCCTGCTCCAGGTACCCGCCTACATCGAGGTGATCTACGAAGATGCCAGCCAGCACCGCAAGTTGGACGTCGAGGCCGAGATCGAGTTCCGGAAGCAGCAACAGCGCATTCTCACAGACTTGCCACGCCGCGAGTTCCGATTCGTCATCCATGAGACAGCGTTGCGAATGCGATTCCCTGGCGATGCAGTCATGAGGGAGCAACTCGTGCATCTGCTGGAAATCTCTGAGCTGCCGAACGTCAGTATTCAAGTCTTGCCGTTCACCGCCACGAAGAAGCCGCCTTCCACCGGCCCGTTCGTACTATTCGACCCTGGAGCTCCGGAGCTCTCCACCGTCGTCGTGGATCACCCAAGCCACACCGAGTATCTTGGCGACCAGCATTCGATCGAGACCTACCGAAGGACCTTCAACCAGCTGAGCGAGCTGGCCTTGCCGCCTGTCAATCAGTCCTTGACGACGCTTTCCTCGCGCGACTCGTGGGGACTCATTCGACATCTTCTCTACTTGTTGCAAGCTTGAAAGGCGCCCGATGTCCGAACTCCGTTGGCAAAAGTCATCGTTCAGTGGATCGAACGAGGGCGGCAACTGCGTTGAACTCGCAGCCGGAGCTGAGGACGTCTGTCACCTTCGCGAGTCTGACGACCCCAGCACCGTCGTCACCACGACCACCGCCGAGCTCCGCGCCTTCATCCTCGGCGCCAAGGCCGGCGAGTTCGACCACCTCAGCTGAACCCCGCCCCCTCCCCCGCCCGAATCGTTGGACTCCAACGATTCGGGCGGAACCGAATCGTTGACAGGTCGCCGCCAACACCGCTTGACTCAGGGTCCCGACCACGCGTCTTCCAGGGGGACCCCACCATGCGCACCATGCTGATCGCCGCCGCCACCGGCCTGGCCGTTGCCGCCGTCGCCCTGTTCGCCACCACCTCCAGCGACGCCACCCCGGCACCCACCCAGCACGTCCAGACCGCCATGGGCAACGGCGGCTCGTGCTGCTGACGCACCGCCGCACCACCTCGCTCTTCCCCCGCCCGCTCGCCGCATCGGCGAGCGGGCGGGTCGGTTTCTCCACTCCCCCCGGCTGCCAAACGTTCGCCGTGACCCTCCCGCCCGAACGAATGAACCGGACCATGTCCTCCACTCCGCACGCTTACTGACGCTTGATCATGGGGCGATTCGTGCAGAACCGTTCGTGCATGACAGTCGTGCACAGCCAACCCCGGAGGACACGTTGACCACACCGCAGGGTGAGCTCGCCGAGCAGGCAGTCGGCGCCTTCACCATCGCCGCCCCTCTCACCACCCAGCCGGCCCGGCCGCCCGCGTTCCGCGAGCCGGACGAGAAGTGGGAGCTCCCGAACGGCTTCGCCTGGGTCTTCTACGGCGACGGCAACCAGGGCATCACCCGGCCCGTGATCATGGCCGACGGCTTCAACCTCGGCAAGAGCGACCTGCGCTGGCTCGCCGAGGGCCTGGACGCCGACTACCCCCTCATGACGCAGCTGCGCCAGCGCGGCCGGGACGTCATCCTGCTCGGCTTCGAGGAGCGCAGCGCCTCCATCCTCGACAACGCCGAGGCCGCGATCGTCGCCATCCGGCGCACCCTCGCCGAGCAGCTGGGCGACGCCCCGCTGACCGTCGGTGGTTTCAGCATGGGCGGCCTGGTCACCCGCTACGCGCTGGCCAGGCTGGAGATGCAGCGCAAGGACCACCGCACCCGGCTCTACTTCTCCTGGGACAGCCCGCACCGGGGCGCCACCATCCCGGTCGGCCTCCAGGCGTTCTCGCACTTCATCCCGTTCGCCAACGACTTCGCGCGGCAGATGGACAGCCCGGCCGCCCGGCAGCTCCTGTGGCGCCACTACGACCCGAAGACGAAGAAGATCGGCGTCGCCCCGGAGCGCACCGAGTTCCTCAGGAAGTTGGACGAGGTCGGCGGCTGGCCCCGCATCCCCCGCCTGATCGCCCTCGCCAACGGCCGCGGCGACGGCATCGGCCTGCCGGACGTGAAGCCCGGCGACGTCGCCTACGAGCTCAAGAAGCTCTACCGCGGCAGCAAGTTCTACGTCCAGGCGCAGGGCGCCGGCGCCAAGTCCGCCGAGCTCTTCCGCCTGGTCCCGCCGGGCAAGCAGGAGGTCACCACCGACGGCTTCCCCGAGCTGGACGGCGCCCCCGGCGGCACCCTCCACACGTACCGCATCCTCGCCGACACCCTGAAGGACACCGCGGGCCTGAAGCACGAGGACATCTGCTTCGTCCCGTCCGTCAGCGCCGTCGCGATCCGTGACATCGAGAAGCAGGACGACCTGTACGCGAAGGTCGACGACCTCTCGCCGGACGAGAGCGACGTCGACGACTTCATCTGCTCCTCCACCACCACCGCCCACACCGCCATCACCGAGGAGCTCGGCTCCTGGCTCCTGGAGCGCCTCCCCGACTGATCCCCACCCGCACCACCGCCTGAAGCCCGCCCGCTCGCCACTCCGGCGAGCGGGCGGGGGTCGTTCCGCCCCCACCGCGATGCCCCTCGACGGGACGTTAATCGTTTGTCTACCGCCTTCGACCATGCTCATCTCCACAGGGCGCCCGACGATCTCGGGTGCGGAGCACGAGAGAGGTAACACGGGGACATGAAGGCGACGAAGACGCTGCGGCGCATGGCCGTCGGGACGGCAGCCGGTGTGCTGGCGCTGGTCGGGACGATGGTGTCGGCGGGGGCCGCCCAGGCCGACACCATCTACAACTCGGAGTTGGACGAGCCCGGGATCCTCTCCCAGGGCGATCGCATCGTCGCAGGGGACACCCAGCTGATCATGCAGGGCGACGGCAACCTCGTCCTCTACCGGGTTCCCCCGCTCGGGCCGGCCAATGTGGTGTGGGTTGCCCCGGGAACCCTGGGTTGCGGCGACAGGGCGATCATGCAGGGCGACGGCAACTTCGTCGTCTACGGCGCCTACAACCGCGTCTGCTGGGCCAGCAACACGTTCAAGACCAGCTCCTTCCAGCGCGCCGGTGTGGTGGTCGCCGACAAGGGCGGCCTCAAGGTCGTCTTCACCAACCCCCGCGAGTGGAGCGTCATCACGGACACGCTCCGCAGCTCCGACCCGTACTAAACGACCTCGCGCCCGGCCCTCACCCCCGTTCGGCGAGCCACCTGACCAGGTCCGCCACCGACCACCAGGGCCGGGCCGCGAGCCGCGTCGCCGCCGTCCGCAGCAGGACGGGCAGGTGGCCGCAGAGCCCGGCCAACTCCACCGCCGCGTCGGGCTCCCGGCTGATCCGCTCGACGCCCACGATCCGCGCCAGCAGCTCGTGGGCGTCGTGCGGCTCCAGCGGTCCGACCGTCAGCCGGACCGCCTCGCCGGGCAGCATCCCGGGGTCCGCCCCCGTCACCACCGCCGCGCAACCCGGTGTCGCGGGCAGCAGCGGCGTGGGGTCGGCCGCGCCGTCGAGCACCACCAGCACCCGCCGCCCGGCCAGCGCCGCCCGGTAGCGCCCGGTCAGCTCCCCGACCGGGGCGGAGCCCGCCGGCCGCTCCCCCAGGGCCCGCAGGAAGCCCGCCAGGACCGCGTCCGGCTCGCCGCCGCTCGCGTACAACTGCCCGTCCGGGAAGGCGTCCTGGACGGCATGGGCGATGTGCACCGCCAGCGCGGACGTCCCGCTGCCCGCCGGACCGGACAGCCCGACCACCGGCGAGACCACCACCGAAGCCACCGGCGAAGCCACCGGCGAACCCGCCGGCGCCCCCTCGGCCGCCCGCAGGGCCCGCTCCGCCTGCCACGCCAGCCCGGCCCGCCCCACCAGGTCGGGGATGTCGGACGGAAGCTGGCACGGCCGGGGCAGCCGCCGCAACGACACCGTCGGCTGTCCGCGCCGGATGCGGTCGACCAACTCGACGACCGCGGAAGCCGGTTCGAGCCCCAGCTCGCGGTCCAGCCGCTCCCGCAGCGCCTCGTACGCCGCCAGCGCCTCCGCCGTACGGCCGCAGCGGTGCAGCGCCAGCAGCCGCAGCCGGTGCACCTCCTCGTCCTGCGGATGCTCCGCCGCCAGTCCGGCCAGCGGCTCCACCGCCTCGGCGTGCCGTCCGAGCGCGAGGTCCAGGTCGAGCAGCGCCTTCACCGCCGCGAAGCGCCCGGCCGCGAGCCGCTCCCGGGCCCGCTCGGCGAACGACCCCGGCACGCCGTCCAGCGCGCGGCCGCCCTCCCAGGCCCCGAGCGCCGCACCGAGCAACTCCCGGGCCCGCGACGGGTCCTGGTGACGCAGCGCGACGGCCTCGGCCACCGCCGCCTCGTAGCGGAACAGGTCCACCGCGGCGGGATCCACCGCCAGCCGGTAGCCGCCCGCCGCCGCCACCAGCAGCTCGGACGCGCCGAGCGCCCGCCGCAGCCGGTGCACATGGGTGCCGATCTGCCCGACCGGATCCTTCGGCCAGCGGGTGTCGTCCTCGCCCCACAAGCCCTCGACCAGCCGGTCCGTGGGCACCAACTGCCCCGGGGCGAGCAGCAACGCGGCCAGCACGGCCCGCTGCTGCGGACGGCCGAGCTCGATCTCACGGCCGTCGCACCTGGCGCTCAGCGGCCCCAGCACGCGGAATTCGAGCCGCACAGCCCACCCCTCGAAGCTCGGAATCCGGTGCACAATCTGTGACAGAAGCATAGGCCGCCGGGGTATGGGGGCGCCGCTGTCCGGACGGAAGTGGCGGGATACCGGTGCAGGACGACTTTCGGGGACGGGACATGGGTGACATGGGGGGAGCCGGGCTGCGGTTCGGACTGCTGGGCCCGCTGCGGGCCTGGTACGGGGAGCAGGAGCTGGAGTTGGGCCGGCCCCAGCAGCGGGCCGTGCTCGCCGTGCTGCTGGACGCCGCCGGGCGGGCGGTGGCGGTGCCGGTACTGGTCGAGGGGGTGTGGGGCGGGGCCGCGCCGGCCGATCCGCGCAAGGCCGTCCAACTGGCCGTTTCCCGGCTGCGCACCGCGTTCCGGACGTACGCCGGGGACGACCCGGAGCGGATGCCGCTGGTGCGGGTCGGCGACGGCTACGCGCTGCGGGCGCCCGAGGCCGAGGTGGACGCGGCCGCGTGGCAGGCACTGCTGGCCGAGGCCGCGGAACTGCGCCGGGCCGACGCGCCGCCCCGCCAGGTCCGGGAGGTGCTGCGCGACGCCCAGCGGCTCTGGGCCGGCGAACCGCTCGCCGGGCTGCCCGGGCCGCACGCCGAGGCCGTCCGGGCCCGGCTCGCCGAGCAGCGGATCTCGGCCAAGGAAACGCAGCTGGAGCTGGACGTCGAACTCGGCGACCGCACCGACCTGACCGCGGAGGCCGCCGCGCTCGCCCTGGAGCACCCCGGGCGGCCCCGGCTCACCACCGTCCTGATGCGCGCCCTCTACCAGGCGGGCCGCAAGGCCGAGGCGCTCGCCGTCTACGAGGACGCCCGCCCGACGCTGGCGTCCGACGAGCAGGCGGCCCCGGCCGAGCTCCAGCTGCGCATCCTGCGCGAGGACGCCTCACTGCTCCCGTTCGGGCCCGCCGTCCCCGAGCCCGCCACCGACACCTGGCAGGCCCCCGACCAGCTGCCGACCGCACTGCCCGACTTCACCGGGCGCGTCGAGGAGGTGGAGACCCTCGCGGACCGGCTCTCCGGAGCCGGCGGGCGCGCCGTCGTGGTCTCCGCCCTGGACGGTATGGGCGGTGTCGGCAAGACCTCCCTCGCCGTGCACGTCGCCCGGCAGGCCCGCGAACGCTTCCCCGACGGGCAGCTCTTCGCCGACCTGCGCGGCGCCGACCACGCCCCGCCCGACCCGGGCACCGTCCTGGCCGGCTTCCTGCGCGCGCTCGGCGTCGACCCCGCCGAGATCCCGCCGGACACCGGCGAACGCAGCGCGCTCTTCCGCTCGGCCCTCGCCGGACGCCGGGTCCTGCTCGTGCTCGACAACGCCGCCGACTCCGGCCACGTCGAACCGCTGCTGCCCGGCTCGGCCGGCTGCGCCGTCCTCATCACCAGCCGCCACCGGCTGACCGGCCTCGCCGGGGCCCACCAGCTGCGCCTGGACACCCTGCCCCCCGCCCAGGCCCTGGAACTGCTCACCCGGATCGTCGGCGCCGAACGCGTCGCCGCCGAACCCGCGGCCGCCGAGGAGGTCGTCCGGGCCTGCGGGCTACTGCCGCTCGCCGTCCGCATCGCCGCCTCCCGGCTCGCCGCCGACCCCTCGCTCACCCTCGCGGCGCTCGCCGAGGGGCTGCGCCACGAGCACCGGCTGGCCGAACTCAGCGACGGCGAACGGACCGTGGAAGCCACCTTCGCGCTCTCCTACCACCGGCTGGACCCGGAACTCGCGCGGGCCTTCCGCCTGCTGTCGCTGCCCGACGCCCCCGACGTCCCGCTGTCCTGTGCCGCCGCCCTGCTCGACCGCACCGAGGACCAGACCGACCTGCTGCTCGAAGAACTCGTCGACCTCAACCTGCTGCACTCCCCCCGCTTCGGCCGCTACGGCTTCCACGACCTCGTCCGCGCCTACGCCCGCGGCCGGCTCGCCGACGAGGAGAGAGCCGCCGACCGTACCGCCGCCACCGACCGGCTGCTCGACTTCTGCCTCGCCACCGCCCGCAGCGCCGACCAGGCCGCCCGCAAGGCCGAACCGGCCGAACTCAGCCTGCTCGGCGCGCCCGTGGCCTCCCCGGGCCGCGCCATCGCCGACGGCGCGGAGGCCGTGCGGTGGATGCGCGACCAGGCCGAGGTGAACGCCGCCGCCATCGCGCTCAGCTGCGCCGACCCGGCCCTGCCGCTCGACCGCGCCGCCGAACTCGCCGACCGGATGGGCGCCGTGATCCCGGAGCGCACCCAGACCGGCGTCATCGTCGACCTCGCCGGGCGACTCGCCCGGGAGGCCGAGGCCCGCGGCGAGCACGGGCCGCACGCCCTCGCCCGCTACCTGCGCGGCAGCATGCTCTGGCACATCAACCGCTACACCGAGTCCCAGGAGGAGATCCGCCGGGCCGTCGAGCTCTGTACCGACGAGCGGACCGAGCGCGTGCTCGCCAAGGCCCTGATCACCCTCGGCAGCAACGCCCGCGTCCACGGCCGCTACGCCGAGGCCGCCGAGCACGCCGGCCGCGCCGCCGACCTCTTCCACCGCCTCGGAGCCCAGCGCGCCGAGGGCAGCGCGCTCGGCGAGTTCGCCTTCAGCGCCGCCCAGACCGGGCGCCGGGCCGAAGCCCGGGACGCCGCCGAACGCTGCGCCCACCTGATGAGCGCCTCGGGGCCGGTCTCCGCGGCGATCGGCCGCTACTACCTCGCCCGGGTGCTACGGCTGTGCGGCGACCCGGAGGCGGCGCTCACCCACGCCGTCGGCGCCCGCGAGGAGTTCACCACCCTCCAGGTCACCGTGTTCGCCGCCGCGGCCGGCGACCTCGCCGCCCGCATCCACGCCGAGGCCGGCCGCTGGCTGCTCGCCGTCGACGCCGCCGAAGCCGTCCTCCCGCTCGCCCGCCGCACCAGCGCCGCCCTGGAGGCCGCCCTGCTGCGCACCCTCGGCACCGCGCTCACCGGCCTCGGCCGCCCGCGCCAGGCCCGGGCCCTCCTGACGGAGGCGCTGGAGGTGTACCGGCGGCTCGGGCTCGACGAGGACGCGGCGCAGGTCGAGGAGCAGCTCGCGCGTTTCGGCTGACCGTCCGCTGAGCGCGCTGACCAGCCACACGCGTTGACCGGCGTACGCGTTGACCGGCCGTCTACCGCGCTCCGGCATCGTATGACCTGTCCGGCCCCGGACCGCGGCACCCGCGGTCCGGGGCGACACCACAGACGAGAGGCCCGACACCATGCCCAGGCTCGTGCGGAACGGCCGGGTGCTGACGCTCGGCGCGGCGTTCGAGGAAGCGGCGTTCGAGGCGGCGGAAGGCGGGGCGCCCACCGGCGTCGACGTCCGCACCGAGATGACGACCTCCCTCAACTTCCGGCGCGTCCACGCCGGCGCCCGACTCCTGTGCCTGCACGACCGGTTGAACGCCGCGGCCCAGCGCCACGCCGACGACCTGGCCGCGCACGGCCTCATCCAGCACGACGGCACCGACGGCAGCACACCGTGGCGCCGGGTCCGGGCGGCCGGCTTCGCCTTCCGCTTCGCCGCCGAGATCGTCGCCCCGGCCGACAGCGTGCCGCAGGCCGTGCAGCTGTGGATGAACAGCCCCCGGCACCGCGACACCGTGCTCGACCCGCGCTTCAACCATCTCGGCGTCGGCCACGCACCCGGCCGACCCGGCACCCGGGGCCGCTACGTCCTGACCCTCGCCCAGGTCTGACGCCACGACGGGCGCCGCACCGCCACGGGGCCGGGCCCGCGCTTCCACCCCCCCGCGCGGGCCCGGCCTGTTCGTCCCCACCTGCGGCGAGCCGGCGCTCAAGGCCGTTCAGAGGAAGCGCGCCCCCGGCCCCGGCGCCCGGTAGACCTCGTTCGACGGCAGGTGGGTGTGCCCGGCCGCGCACTCCAGGACGAGGGTGACCGGCTCGTCGCAGCGGTGCTCCTCGTCCGGGCCGCCGTGCCGGACCACGACCGGCGGCCCGGCCTCGTCCGCGAGGTACGTGTCGCCCCACTCCAGCAGGGCCATCAGGGTCGGCCGAAGGGCCAACCCCTGCTCGGTGAGGCGGTACTCGTAGCGCTGGCGGTCGCCGGGCTCCTGGTACGGGACGCGGTGCATGACGCCGGTCGCGACCAGGCCGTCGAGCCGGGTGGACAGCAGGTTGCTGGCGATCCCCAGCCGCGCCCGGAACTCGCCGAAGCGGGTGGCGCCGTCGACGGCCTCGCGGACGATCAGCAGCGACCAGCGCTCGCCGACCACCGACAGGGCACGCGCCATCGAACAGTTCGACGGGTCGATCCTCCGGTTTCCCTGCTCTGCCATGGCTCCGATGATACCGGCACCTGGGTTGACAATCTCAACCCAGCAGCGGCAGGCTCACTCCCGACCTGAGTTGAGAAAGTAAATCCAGTCAGGAGAACCGATCGTGCCCATGCTCGACGTGTACATCCCCGACGGCGCGCTCCAGCCCGACGCCGAGGCGGAACTGCTCGACCGGATCACCGGGATCCTGATCCGCCACGAGGGCTTCGACCCCACCGACCCGGCCGTCCGCTCCGTGTCCTGGGTGTTCCTGCACCGGCCCGCCGCCGTCTACGTCGGCGGCAGGCCCGCCGACGCGCCGCGCTACCGGGTCGTCCCGTCCGTCCCCGAGGGCCAGTTCGCCGAGAAGGTCCGGGCGGCCGTCGTCGCCGACGTCACCGAGGCGATCCTGGACGCCGAGGGCGGCGCCTGGCCGCGCGACCCCGGCCGGGTGTGGGTGTTCCCCACCGAGATCCCCGAGGGCCACTGGGGCAGCTTCGGGAAGATCAGGCCGCTCGCGGCGATCCTCGCCCGGATCACCGGGAACGACCCCGACCGGGCCCGCGCGCTCGCGACGCGGCGCATCGCCGCCAGTCGGGCCGAGCACGCCGCCCTGCCGTAACCGGCCGACGGGGGGCCGAGCCGTTCGAGAACGACTGATCACGACTCGGCATCCCTTGTCACGGACCCGCGCAGGACTCGTCACGACGGCGTCAAGACACCACCGAACACATCACATCCCGCTTCCCCACTGCGCTATGAACGTCCCTCAGGAGGACCGCTGCCACAGTGGTCCGCGAAGACGGGGGACGTCACATGAAGACCATCCGCAGCAATCGCCACACCCTGGCCCTGGTCGGCCTGGCCGCGGCCGGCGCGCTCACCCTGACCGCCTGCAACGACGACGCCGCGTCGTCCGACACCGCGACCACCCCGCCCGCCACCCAGGCGCCCGCCACGCCGTCGGCCGCGCCCACCACCGCGGCGCCCTCCATCACGGCGGCGGCGCCGACCGGCGCCCCGACCGCCGCGGCGCCCGGCACAGCGGCGGCGCCGGCCCCGGCCGGTGCGACCGCGGCGCCCGGGACCACGGTGAAGATCGGCGACGCCGCCACCATCCCGTTCAGCTCGGGCAGCACCAAGGGCACCGTCTCGCTCACGGTCACCTCGATCGACAAGGGCGACCCGGCCGACCTCACCCCGCTCAAGCTGGGCGACAAGGCCGCGGGCATGGTGCCGTACTACGTCCGCTTCAAGGTCACCAACGTCGGCAGCACCGACCTGTCCTTCTCCAGCCTGACCCAGATGAAGGGCACGCTGCCGGACGGCTCGGAGGCCAGCGAGGTGATGCTGATCGGCACCTTCGACAAGTGCCCGCACCCGTCGTTCCCCAAGGGCTTCACCAACGGCCAGTCCATCACCTCCTGCGTGCTGGCACTGGCGCCGCAGGCGACCAAGGTGGCGGGCGCCGAGTACTGGGGCGAGCCGTACACCCTGGGCAAGGGCGTCAACTGGAAGTGACCCGCCCGAAGTGATCCGCCGGTGATCCGTGCGGGTCGGGGGCGGCGCCCCCCGACCCGCACGCGGCTAGGCGCCGTAGATCTTCAGGAAGGCGTCCACGCCCGCGCCGGCGATCCGCTCGACCTCCTCCTCGGCCACCGGCAGGGCGCCCCAGAAGGAGCGCTCCGCGACGCCGTGGAAGGTCAGCAGCGTGAACTGCTCGGCGGCCAGCTCCGGTTCGCCGACCGCCAGCAGCCCGCGCTCCGCGAGCGCGGCGAAGCGTTGCGCCAGGTCACGCTGGGAGGCCACCGGGCCGGCCTCCAGCCAGGCCTCCAGGACGTCCGCCGGGATGTTGGCGACCTCGGCGCGGATCGCCCGGCCGAGCGCCCCGTGCTCCCCCGCGGAGAGGACGGCGAGTGCCCGCTCGACCGCGAAGTCGGCCAGGTCCTGGCGCAGGTCCACCACCCGGTCCAGGTACTTCGCCATCAACTCCCGGATCTTCTCGGTGAGTTCCGCCGAATTCTGCAGCGCCACCGACAGGAAGAGGGTCTCCTTGTCGGCGAAGTGGTTGTAGACCGTGCGCTTGGACACCCCGGCCTCGGCCGCGATCGCGTCCATGCTGGCCCGGACGTACCCTTCGCGCCCGAACACCGTCGTCGCAGCCCGGGTGATCGCCTTCCGCTTCTCCGGCCGCCCCGCTCCGCCCGTGGTCGCCACGACCCGCTCCTTCTCCGCCGGCGCACCCGCCGACCAACTCGAAAACTGCTCGGTGTAGTGTATGCAGGCCCATTCACAAGCGGACTTGCCACCGAACAGGCGTGCTCTATGCTGCGTACGATCTCTACACCTCTGTAGAGCAAATCCGAAAACGGGCCTGCCCCCGAGCAGCAGCGGGAAACCGAGAACGGGAACCGGCCGGCCGAACACCAGCGTCCCGTACAGGCAGCGCCGCAACCGCTCTCCCACAGCAGCCCGGCGCGTGCGCCGGCCGTGGCGCGCCAATCACGGGAACACCGGGGGTGAGTACGTGGCGGGGCAGCGAGGTCGGTCGTCCGACCAGGGTTCACGGCGGCGGACGGCCGGCAGACCCGCCGGTCCCCAGCGGCCCTTCTCGAGCGGCCCGGCCCTGCCCGCGGTGGCGGCCGTCGCACTGCCGCTGGTGGGTGCGGTGATCGACGAGCTCTCCGGCCCCGGCATGGGCGCCGCCTTCGACGTGTGCGCGGTGCTCGGCATGGGCCTGGCGGCCGCGCTCAGCACCCGCAGGGGCTGGTGGTGGGTGGTCGCGGCCTCCCCGCTGGTCGTGCTGGGGGTGACGGCCGTGGTCGAGTACGCGGCCGACAGCGAGAAGTACCAGGGCAGCAAGCTGGCCACCGGCTCCGCGAAGTGGGTCGTGAACGGCTTCCCGGTGATGGCGCAGGCCGTCGCCGCGACCCTGCTGGTGATCGTGGTCCGGGTGGTCCAGGACCGGAGGAGGCAGCATGCCTGAGAAGCCCGAGCAGCAGGGCGGCGGCCGGGCCGGCGCCCGCAAGGCGGCTGAGCCCCCCGCGCGCCGGAGCTCCCCGGCGCTGATCGCGGCCCGGGTGGTGGCCTCCACGGTCGGCTTCGCGGTGTTCGCCGCGAGCGGGGTGGTCTGGTACGAGTACACCTCGCTGACCGACGGGATGACCACGTCCAACGCGATCGCGGAGACCAAGAAGGACGCGCCCAAGCACCTGGACAACTCGGTCAACCTGCTGCTGATCGGCCTGGACAGCCGCAAGAACATGGACGGCACGGACCTGCCGCCGGAGTTCGTCCAGGACGAGCTGCACGCCGGCCACAGCTCCGACGTCGGCGGCTACAACACCAACTCGCTAATCCTGCTGCACATACCGGCGGGCGGCGGCAAGGTGCAGGCGATCTCCATCCCCCGCGACGACTACGTCGCGACCTACAACGGGGACGGCTCCCAGCAGGGCATGCACAAGATCAAGGAGGCCTACGGGATCGCCAAGGAGAAGTTCGACGGCAGCCCGAAGGCCAAGGGCCTCAAGGGCGCGGACCTGGAGAAGGCCGGCCGCGACGCCGGGCGGGCCGCCACCATCCGCACCGTCCAGACCTTCGTGAACCAGCCGGTCGACCACGTGGCCGAGGTCAACCTGATGGGCTTCTACGACATCGCCAAGGCCGTCGAACCGATCCAGGTGTGCCTCACCCACGACACCAAGGACCCGGCCATCGAGGGCCAGGGCTCCGGCGCCGACTTCCACAAGGGCATCAACACCCTCAACGCCTCCCAGGCGCTCGCCTTCGTCCGCCAGCGCCACAACCTGGACGACGGCAAAGGCAACAGCGGCGACTTCGCCCGCACCCACCGCCAGCAGGCCTTCATCTCCTCCGTCGTGCACAAGCTCAAGCAGGACGGCATCATCAGCGACATCGGCAAGCTCAAGGACCTGTTCGGCGTCGTCCAGAAGGACCTGGTCATCGACAACGAGTGGAACGTCCTCGACTTCGCCCAGCAGGCCCCCGCCCTGACCGGCGGCAACGTCGAGTTCAACACCCTCACCTTCGACAAGTTCGACACCCGCAACGGCCAGGACGTCAACATCGTCACCCCGGCGAAGATCCAGAAGGTGGTCAAGCAGCTGTTCGGCTACGCCGACGCCGCCGCCCCCGCCGCCCCGGCCGACGGCGCCACCGACACCCCCGCGCCCTCGGCCCCCGCCCAGCCCTCGCCGACCCCGACGGCCACCAAGCCCGCCTCCCCGGCCACCGTGGACGTGTTCAACGCCTCCCCGGCCGCCGGGGTCTCCTCCACCGCCGAGGCCAAGGCCCTGGTCGGGATGGGATTCAAGGAGGGGACGACCGGCCCCGCGCGCACCAAGCCCAAGGCCACCACCGTCACCTACGGCAAGGGCGCCAAGGACGCCGCCGACCAGATCGCCGCCCGCTACGGCGTCACCGCGACCGAGTCCGCGTCCGTCTCCGCCGACCACGTCACGGTCACCCTGGGCACCTCCTTCACCGGCGTCGCCGGCGACAAGCCCGCCGCCCCCTCCGCCCCCGCCACCGGCGACCCGGCCGCCAACCTCCCCGTGCAGGGCCCCGGCGTCGACGCCGAGTCCGACGGCGGCATCCCCTGCGTCTTCTGACGCCTTCCGTCAGGTAGCCGGTGCCCCGCCGTCCAGACGGGGCACCGGCTCAGGACCACTCGAAGTACAGCGCCGGCCGCACCGGCCGCGGGCTGCCCGGCGCGAACAGGAACACCAGGTTCACGGTGGGCCCGGACGGCTCCTCCAGCCGCGGGCCGCGGATGCTCAACCCGAACCCGTTGATCGGCCTCCCGGCCGCCAGCCCCGCCCGCACCTCGCGGTACCAGGCCTCCAGCGGCTCCACCGGCAGCCCCCAGTACCCGGCCAACTCGCCCGACAGCCGGTAGGCGTCGTCCACCGTGGCGGCCGGGAAGGTCGCGCTGACCAGGTCGAGCGCCTCCCCCTTGGCGGTGGCGAGCAGCTCGACCCGCCCGGTGAACCAGCGCCCGCCCGGCAGCGCGATGGTCGCCGCCACCGTGGGGATGCGCCAGCGGCGCCGGACGGCCCCGGGCCAGCCGACGTCGCCGCGGCGGTGGCTGGTGCGGAGGTTCCAGGTGACGGTCTCCGGGTGGACGGGTTGCTCGTGGGACACAGGGGCTCCGGATCAGGGCGCGGTCGGGGTGGCGGACTGGGTGGCCTGGTCCTGGAGGGTGAGTCTCAGGTTGTCGCCCCAGGCGATATTGACCTGCAGCGTCACGGGCTGCTCGTTCTTGACGGTTGAGTACTTGAGGCTGAGCCCGAACAGCGGTCCGGCCGGAGTCAGCAGCGGGAAGTCGGACCCAGCCTCCTGTCCGTCGAGATCCTTCCGGTCACCCGCTGCCAGGCCGTCGAGGACCGTCCGCCGGAACTCGGTGATCCGGTCGGACTTCAGGCCGAACTGCCGGGTGAGTTCCATGGCTTTCTTGTACGCCTCGTCCAGCGGGAGCGCGGGATACCAGCAGACGAGCTCGTCGATGTTCTCAGCGTCGTCGTGGGTGGCCGCAACGATGAGGAACATCTTGTCGGCGTGGAAGCGCTGGCCACCCGGCAGGTCGATGTCGACTGGGCCCAGGTCTTCGAAGTCGTGGCCGCTGTGCGGATTCAGCTTGACCCCGAGATCAGCGCCCCGGTGCGAGTTCCGCAGATCCCAGTGGACGGGACGCGTCCTTCCACCCACGAGAGAGCACCCGGCCACCAGCAGACCCGCGCACAGCAGAGCCACCAGGCTCCGAATCCGCCGCACCCCCGTCACGGCAGGATCTCGTACTGGTCGGCCCGGTCGAGCAGCGGAGTGTCGATGAGCGTCTTCGCCTCCACCGGATTCGTCAGGAGCTTCTGGTACTTGGGCAGCATGTCCTTGCGGATCCAGTCCATCCGATCATCCGTGTCGGTCACGTACCGATCGTCCCACCAGGTCGACCATTCGCCACCGTAGTAACCGTTGAAGGACTTGCCGCCTGGAATCGGCGACTTGGTCATGCCCGACAGCACCTCGGCGAACGTCTCCCCGACCGGACCGTGGTAGTTCTCCACATCCCGGTACGAGTTCGGCAGCACCTTGGTCTGCTCACGCTCCAGCAGGGCGGCGTTCCCCGCCGCCACCCGCTTCGGGTCACCCGAGTCGATGTCCCGCCAGGCATCGACCAGTTCCTTCGGGTACTTGTTCACGTCCTGCTGCTGCAGTGCCTCGATGCCGGCCATGCCGTACTGCTGGTACGCGGCGTGCATGGAGCCGACGTCGTCGAAGATGTCCTTCTGCATGTGCAGGAACTTGTTCTCGAACCACTGCACCTCGTCGGTGCTCATGGTGGACAGCAGCCCCACTCCGGGGACGGGGGTGACCAGCCCGCCGACGTTCGCGCCCTTGATGAACTCGTTGAGGTCGTGGATCCCCCCGTACACCGGCGCGCCGGCCAGCTTGGCCATGCCGGCCCACTGGAGGTCCGGGTTCTCGTCCCACAGCTTCTGGTACCAGGCGTAGACCTTCTGCACGGTCTCGTCGTTGAAGTCCAGGCCCTTCTCCGGGTCCCACTTGGAGGGGTCGATCCCGGCCTTCCGCAGGGCGAGCTGCTTGTAGTAGTCCTCCAGCTTCGGCACCCCGGGCAGCCCCTGGACCTTCCACGGCGCCGCGTCCAGGAAGAGGTTCCGCTGGTCCGGCGACAGCGCGCCCCACCAGGCGGCCCGGGCTGTCGGGTCGGTGGGTACCGCGTCCCCCTCGACGGTTCCGGCGAGCCGGGTGGCCTCGCCGAGGTCCTTGGCGGCGAGCTGGAGCGCACCCGCCAGGCCGGTGCGCCCGCTGCCGTCGAGGAGCTTGGACTCCCCGGCCAGCTTGCCAAGTTCGGCCGCGCACTTGGCGTCCGCCTGGGTGGCGGCCTGGACGGCGGCGGCGATGTCGGCGGTGAGGGCGGTGGCGGCGGCGACCTCGGCCCGGTAGGAGTCGGCGGCATCCTGGCGGAGCGCCGCGTTCTTGGGCAGCTGGTCCACCGGCGTCGGCGTCGCCGTGACGGTGCCGTTCGCGTCGACCGTGAGGCCGCGCTTGCTCGCCTCCGTCAGCGCCCACTGCAGTTCCTGCTGGGCGGCGGTCACCGCCTGGACGAAGCCGTCCAACACCTGTTGGACCGCCTGGAGTTCCAGCGCGGCCACCTGCAGCTGCAACTCCTGCTGGCCGAAGGAGTGCCGGGCGCTGGTCGCGGCGGGGCCCGTCCAGGTCCCTAGCGGCTTCAGCACCGACTCCTCGATGTGCTGCCGCGCCTGGTCGAACGCCTTGGCCACGGCCTGCCAGTCCTTGCCGGCCTCCGTCACCGACTCCGGTTTCATGTCACGCAGGCGCGCGAAGTCCACCACGGGAGCCCCCCTCTTCCCCTGTCGTCCTATTCGAGGGCCTTGGCAGACCCGTGCTCGGTCTTGCCGTAGTTGTCGGCAGCCGTACGGAGCGCCTCCTCGTCCGCGCCCAGCGCGGTACGGACCTTCTCCACGCCCTGGGTCCACGCGGTCACCACGGCGGCCAGCTGCCCGGACACCTGCCAGCCCTCCAGGGCCGTCTCGGCGTTCCCCGAGGCGGTGCTCGCGGTCTGGACCGGCTTGGCCAGCCCTGCGGTGATGGACGAAGCGTTGGCCGCCGAGGACCTCAACTGCTCCGGTGAGACCTCGAATCCGGCGTCCGACATCGGATCGACCCCCCATGCTCGATGCGATCTTCCGACTCTAGCGGGGGCATGCGGTTCGCCGCCGGACTTTCTCGAACATGGGCGCGAACGAAGTGGGATCCCCTTGGCGAGATTCTCCGTACTATGTATAGTGTACTGCGTACGGGATAACTGCGCACACTGACGAGAGGGCTCCGCCCATGCACATCACCAGCACCGCCGTCTCCCTGACCGTCGAGGACGTCACCACCTCAGCCGCCTTCCTCCAGCGGCACTTCGGCTACACCGAACACATGTCCGCCGACGGCTTCGTCTCGCTGGTCCACCCGGGCGGCGGGGTCGGCGTCGTCTACCTGCGGCGCGGCCTGGAGGTCCTGCCCGAGGACCAGCGGCACCGGATCGCGGACGGGGTGATCCTCGCGTTCACCGTCGAGGACATCGCCGCGGAGGAGGAGCGGCTGCGCGGCGAGGGGGTCGCGATCACCCTGCCGCTGCGCGAGGAGCCGTGGGGCGAGAAGCTGTTCCAGGTCACCGACCCGAACGGGGTCGCGGTCGAACTGGTCGAGTGGGTCAAGCAGTAACCGCAACGGGAGGCGCCCCCGTCCGGTACCGGACGGGGGCGCCAACTCGCGAGCGGGGACGGTCAGTCCACCATCCAGGTGTCGTTGCCCGCCAGCAGGGTCGCCAGGTCGCCGGGGCCCCGGTGGGCCGCGGCGGTGGCCAGCTGGCTCTCCATCAGATCGTCGTAGACCGGCCGCAGGACGCTCCGCAGCACGCCGATCGGCGTGTGGTGCAGGGTGTCCGCGTCGGCGATCCGGGAGAGCGCGAAGGCGGTGGCGGGGCTCGCGGCGTGGGCGTCGTGCACCAGCAGGTCCGCCTCGTTGTCCGCGGTGACCGGGGCGGTGAACAGCTCGCCGTCCGGCCCCCGGAAGACGCCGTTGGCCGCCTCGGCGCCGAAGCGGATCGGCCGGCCGTGCTCCAGCCGGATCAGCGCCTCGTCACGCGTGCCGGGCTCCTTCAGCACCTCGAAGGCGCCGTCGTTGAAGATGTTGCAGTTCTGGTAGATCTCCACCAGCGCCGTGCCCTCGTGCTCGGCCGCCGCCCGCAGCACCGACTGCAGGTGCTGGCGGTCCGAGTCGATGGTGCGCGCCACGAAGGAGGCCTCCGCGCCGATCGCCAGCGACAGCGGGTTGAACGGCGCGTCCAGCGAGCCCATCGGGGTGGACTTGGTGATCTTGCCGAGTTCACTGGTCGGCGAGTACTGGCCCTTGGTGAGGCCGTAGATACGGTTGTTGAACAGCAGGATCTTCAGATTGACGTTCCGTCGCAGGGCGTGGATCAGGTGGTTGCCGCCGATCGACAGCGCGTCGCCGTCACCGGTCACCACCCAGACGCTCAGGTCCCGCCGGGAGGAGGCCAGCCCGGTCGCGATCGCCGGCGCCCGGCCGTGGATCGAGTGCACCCCGTAGGTGTTCATGTAGTACGGGAAGCGCGAGGAGCAGCCGATGCCGGAGACGAACACGGTGTTCTCGCGCTTGATGCCGAGCTCCGGCATGAAGCCCTGCACCGCCGCCAGGATCGCGTAGTCCCCGCAGCCGGGGCACCAGCGCACCTCCTGGTCGGTCTTGAAGTCCCGGGCGCTCTGCGGCCCTTCGGCCTTGGGCACCAGTCGCAGCGACGGGAAGCCACGCTTCTCGGAGTCAACGTCGCTCATCGGTGGTCCTCCTCGTCCAGGGTGCCGATCGCCGCCCACAGCACGTCCGCCAACTGCGCCGCCTTGAACGGCAGTCCGCGCACCTGGTTGTAGGACTCGGCGTCCACCAGGTACTTCGCCCGCAGCAGCAGCGCGAGCTGCCCGAGGTTCATCTCGGGCACGATGACCTTCTCGTAACTGCGCAGCACCGAGCCCAGGTTCGCCGGGAAGGGGTTGAGGTTGCGCAGGTGCGCCTGGGCGATCTCGCCGCCGTCCGCGCGCACCCGGCGCACCGCCGCGGTGATCGGGCCGTACGTCGAGCCCCAGCCGACGACCAGCACCCGGGCGTCACCGGTCGGGTCGTCGACCTCCACCGGCTTGACCGTGATGCCGTCGACCTTGGCCTGCCGGGTGCGGACCATGAAGTCGTGGTTGGCCGGGTCGTAGGAGATGTTGCCGGTGCCGTCCTGCTTCTCGATGCCGCCGATCCGGTGCTCCAGACCGGCCGTGCCGGGTACCGCCCACGGCCGGGCGAGGGTGTGCGGGTCGCGCAGGTAGGGCCAGAAGGCGCCGTCCTCGCGGTTCGGGCCGGTCGCGAACCGCGGGTCGATCTCCGGCAGTTCGTCGACGGCCGGGATCCGCCAGGGCTCGGAGCCGTTGGCCAGGTAGCCGTCCGAGAGCAGGAACACCGGGGTGCGGTAGGTCACCGCGATCCGGGCCGCCTCCAGTGCGGCGTCGAAGCACTCGGCGGGCGTGGCCGGGGCGACGATCGGCACCGGGGCCTCGCCGTTGCGGCCGAACATGGCCTGCAGCAGGTCGGCCTGCTCGGTCTTGGTCGGCAGGCCGGTGGACGGGCCGCCGCGCTGGATGTCCACGACCAGCAGCGGCAGTTCGAGCGAGACGGCCAGGCCGATGGTCTCGGACTTCAGCGCGACACCGGGCCCGGAGGTGGTGGTCACGCCGAGCGCCCCGCCGAAGGCCGCGCCGAGCGCCGCGCCGATGCCGGCGATCTCGTCCTCGGCCTGGAAGGTGCGCACCCCGAAGTTCTTGTGCTTGGACAGCTCGTGCAGGATGTCCGAGGCCGGGGTGATCGGGTACGAGCCCAGGTAGAGCGGCAGGCCGGCGCGCTGCGCGGCGGCCACCAGCCCGTACGACAGGGCGAGGTTGCCGGAGATGTTGCGGTAGCGCCCGGAGGGGAGCTTGGCCGGCGGCACCTCGTAGGAGACCGCGAAGGACTCGGTGGTCTCGCCGAAGTTCCAGCCCGCCCGGAAGGCGCTGATGTTGGCCTCGGCGATCTCCGGCTTCTTGGCGAACTTGCTGCGCAGGAAGGTCTCGGTGCCGTGGGTGGGCCGGTGGTACATCCAGGACAGCAGGCCCAGGGCGAACATGTTCTTCGCCCGCTCGGCGTCCTTGCGGGCCAGCCCGCTGTCCTTGAGCGCCTCCAGGGTCAGCGTGGTGAGCGGCACCTTGTGCAGGTGGAAGCCGTCCAGCGAGCCGTCACCCAGCGGGTCGGCCGCGTAGCCGACCTTGGACAGCGCGCGCTTGGTGAACTCGTCGGTGTTGACGATGATCTCCGCGCCGCGCGGCAGGTCGGGCACGTTCGCCTTCAGGGCCGCCGGGTTCATCGCCACCAGTACGTTCGGGGCGTCACCCGGGGTGAGGATGTCGTGGTCGGCGAAGTGCAGTTGGAAGGACGAGACGCCCGGCAGGGTGCCGGCGGGGGCCCGGATCTCGGCCGGGAAGTTCGGCAGCGTGGAGAGGTCGTTGCCGAAGGTGGCCGTCTCCGAAGTGAACCGGTCACCGGTGAGCTGCATGCCGTCACCGGAGTCACCGGCGAAGCGGATGATCACCCGGTCGAGTCTGCGGATGGGCTTGGCGCGCTTCGCCGGCGGGCCACCCGGGCCGGGCGGACCGGCGGGCCCGTTCGCGCCGGGGTGCCCGTCACCGTTGCCGGTACGACCCTCGCCGCCGCCCGATCCGTCCACTGCCTCTGACTGATCGACCTGACTGGTCACTGCCGCGGACCTCCTCGTGGGCACACCACCGCGGGCGCGGCCCCGTGCCCCGTCCGCCTGGTGCACCGCTCGCATCCTATGCGTGCGACCTTGAGCCCGGCCGGAACTCTGACAGGAAGTTGCACCCGCCCGCGTCCGTGCCGCACTTAGCCACAACGCGCGGCCGCCGGAGATCATTCCGCGCTCCGACGGCCGGTGCCGCGAGGCCCCTCGGGCCGCGGGTCAGGAGTTCAGGTAGGTGAGGACCGCGAGCACCCGACGGTGGTCCGCCGGGCTCTGGGCCAGGCCCAGCTTGAGGAAGATGTTGCTGACGTGCTTCTCCACCGCGCCGTCGGAGACCACCAGCTGCTTGGCCACCGCCGCGTTGGTGCGGCCCTCCGCCATCAGCCCGAGCACCTCGCGCTCGCGCGGGGTGAGATTGGCCAGAACGTCGCCCTTGCGGCTGCGGCTGAGCAGCTGCTGCACCACCTCCGGGTCCAGCGCGGTGCCGCCCTCGGCGACCCGGACCACCGCGTCGGCGAACTCGCGCACCTCGGCGACCCGGTCCTTCAGCAGGTAGCCGACGCCCCGGGTGGAGCCGGCCAGCAGCTCGGAGGCGTAACGCTCCTCCACGAACTGCGACAGCACCAGTACGTTCAGCTGCGGATAGCGGCCGCGCAGCTCCACACAGGCGCGCAGGCCCTCGTCGGTGTGGGTCGGGGGCATCCGCACGTCGGAGACCACCACGTCCGGCAGGGCGTCGGCCGCCGCCAGGTCGTGGATGGTCTTCACCAGGGCTTCGCCGTCCCCGACGCCCGCCACGACCTCCAGGCCCCGGTCGGTGAGCAGCCGGGTCAGACCCTCCCGCAGCAGTACGGAGTCCTCGGCGATGACGACGCGACGCATGGTGACCTTCCGGGCAGGCGTGAGCTGACGGGAGTCAGTCTCCCCCATCCGCGCACGCCGCCGGAGGCCGAGGACCGGATCGGCCCGGTCTCACATGGTGCGGATCGCCACCGCGTCGCAGAGCCCCTCCAGGGCCGCCTTCGCCGCGCAGTCCGGCAGCGGGGCGAGCAGCGCCCGGGCCTCCTCGGCGTGCCGCAGGGTCTCCCGGCGGGCGCGCTCCAGCGCGGGGTGGCGGCGCAGCAGGCGCAGCGCCTCGGCGTGCAGCCCGTCGTCGGCGAGGTCCTGGGTGAGCAGCTCGCGCAGCCGCGCGTCGTCCGGGTCGGCCGGGTCGGCCGGCATCTGCTGCAGCAGCAGGGTCGGCAGGGTGGGCACGCCCTCGCGCAGGTCGGTGCCGGGGGTCTTGCCGGACTCGTGGCCGTCGCTGGCGATGTCCAGCACGTCGTCGGCCAGCTGGAACGCGATGCCGATCCGCTCGCCGAACTCGCCCAGGGTGTCCACCTGCCAGGGCTCGGCGCCGGCCATCTGTGCTCCTATCCGGCAGGAGACGGCGATCAGCGATCCGGTCTTGCCCTCCAGCACGTCCAGGTAGTGCTGCAGCGGGTCGGCCTCCGGGCCGGGGCCACGGGTCTCCATGATCTGGCCGGTGACCAGCCGCTCGAAGGCCTCGGCCTGCATCCGCACGGCCTCCGGGCCGAGGTCGGCCAGGACCTGGGAGGCACGGGAGAAGAGGAAGTCGCCGGTGAGGATGGCGACCGAGTTGTCCCAGCGGGAGTTGGCGCTCTCGGCGCCGCGGCGCACCGGGGCCTCGTCCATGACGTCGTCGTGGTACAGCGTGGCGAGGTGGGTCAGCTCGACCACCACCGCGGCGGGCACCACGCCGGGCGCGCCCGAGTCGCCGAACTGGGCGGCCAGCAGCAGGAGCAGCGGACGGAAGCGCTTGCCGCCGGCCTGCAGGAGGTGACTGGCGGTGACGGTGATGAAGGGGACGTCGCTCTTGACGGCGGCGGTGAGCGCCGCCTCCACCGCGTCCAGTCCGGCCTGGACGTCCCGGGTCAGGTCGCGGTCCTGCACGCTGAGCCCGAAGGGTTCCACGACGGTCACGAAGACCACTCCTCTGTCCCTGGTCGATCTAGCGGCCTGGTCCCTGAGTGCCGCCGCTGGCCATACAGGCAGGGTATCCGGTCGTGAGTGGATCACTGCACGGGCGTGCGGATCCTGTCATGATCGGGCCGGAAGGCCTGGTCAGAACGGCTCTCCGGACATTGCGGCGGTGGGGGCGAATTCGTCTGGAAATAAAGGCTGGAGATCGGCCCGCACTTCCGGACCGATCTCCAGCAAACCGACCGGTGACGGTCAGTACGCGAACAGCGCGGCCTTGGACGCGAGGTCAAGGAAGTACTGGGGCAGCAGGCCGAGAACCAGCGTCACCAGTACGCCCAGCCCGATCGCGGTCGCGGTGAAGGCGCTCGGGATCGCCACCGTCGGGCCGCCCGGCTTCGGGTCGGAGAAGAACATCAGCACGATCACCCGGATGTAGAAGAACGCGGCCACCGCCGAGCTCAGCACACCGACCACCACCAGCGGCGTCGCCCCACCGGCCGCGGCCGCCTGGAACACCGCGAACTTCCCGGTGAAACCGGAGGTCAGCGGAATCCCGGCGAAGGCCAGCAGGAACAGCGCGAACACCGCCGCCACCAGCGGCGAGCGCCGCCCCAGCCCCGCCCAGCTGGACAGGTGGGTCGCCTCGCCCTTGGAGTCGCGCACCAGGGTGACCACGGCGAAGGCGCCGAGCGTCACGAAGGAGTACGCCAACAGGTAGAACAGCACCGAGGACAGTCCCTGCTTGTTGACGGCGATCACGCCGGTCAGGATGAACCCGGCGTGCGCGACGGAGGAGTACGCCAACAGTCGCTTGACGTCCTGCTGAGTCACCGCCAGCACCGCGCCCACCACCATGGTGAGGATCGCCACGCCCCACAGCACCGGGCGCCAGTCCAGCCGCAGGCCCGGGAAGGCCACGTAGAACAGCCGCAGGAACGCCCCGAAGGCCGCGACCTTGGTGGCCGCCGCCATGAAGCCGGTCACCGGGGTCGGCGCGCCCTGGTAGACGTCCGGGATCCAGGCGTGGAACGGCACCGCGCCGACCTTGAACAGCAGACCGACCGCCAGCATCGCCAGGCCCGTCAGCAGCAGCGCGTCGCTCTGGGTGGTGCTCAGCTGCGCCGGGGTGGTCATCGCCTTGCCGGAGATGACGTCCGCGATGTCGCCGAGCCGCACGCTGCCGGCGTAGCCGTACAGCAGCGCGGTGCCGAACAGGAAGAAGGCCGAGGCGAAGGCGCCGAGCAGGAAGTACTTGACCGCCGCCTCCTGGGAGAGCAGCCGACGGCGGCGGGCCAGCGCGCACAGCAGGTAGAGCGGGAGGGAGAAGACCTCCAGCGCCACGAACATCGTCAGCAGGTCGTTGGCGGCGGGGAAGAGCAGCATGCCGCCGACCGCGAACATGGTCAGCGGGAAGACCTCGGTGGTGGTGAAGCCGGCTCGGATCGCGGCCCGCTCCTGCTCGCCGCCGGGGGTGGCGGCGGCCTGGGCGGCGAAGGCGTCGGCGGGCAGGCCGCCGGCCTTGGGCTCCAGCCTGCGCTCGGCGTAGGTGAGCACCGCGACCACGGCGACCAGCAGGATCACGCCCTGCAGGAACAGCGCCGGGCCGTCCAGGGCGACCGACTCCATGGCCAGCAGGTCGATCCGCGGCGAGCCGTGGCCCTGCGCGGCCAGCACCACCACGGCGACGAACGCGCCGGTCAGGGCCACCAGGGCGAGCGAGACCTGGGTCCAGTGCCGCAGCCGCCGGGGCACGAAGGCCTCGACCAGGATGCCGGCCACGGCGGCGCCGAACACCACCAGCATCGGGGAGAGTTGGCCGTACTCGATGTGCGGCGCCGGAATGCTGGGGGTGCTGCCGCCGGCGGCGGCGAGCACTGCGGTGACGCTCACTTCTGCTCACCTCCTGAGGTGGCGGCGACCGGGTGGGCCGGCGCCGGGTCGGTCTGGTGGACCTGCGAGAGCGTCGCGTTCACCGAGGGGTTGACCAGGTCGGTGAGCGGCTTGGGGTAGACGCCCAGCAGGATCGTCAGCGCCACCAGCGGCGCCACCACGGCGAGTTCGCGGGCCTTGAGGTCGGGCATCGTGCGCACCCCGTCCTTCACCGGGCCGGTCATGGTGCGCTGGTACAGCAGCAGGGCGTACAGGGCGGCCAGCACGATGCCGAGGGTGGCGACGATGCCGATCACCGGGTAGCGGGTGAAGGTGCCCACCAGCACGAGGAACTCACTGACGAACGGGGCCAGCCCCGGCAGCGACAGGGTGGCCAGACCGCCGATCAGGAAGGTCCCGGCGAGCACCGGGGCGACCTTCTGCACGCCGCCGTAGTCGGCGATCAGCCGCGAGCCGCGGCGGGAGATCAGGAAGCCGGCCACCAGCATCCACGCGGCGGTGGAGATGCCGTGGTTGACCATGTAGAGGGTCGCGCCGCTCTGGCCCTGGCTGGTCAGGGCGAAGATGCCCATGATGATGAAGCCGAAGTGCGAGATCGAGGCGTAGGCGACCAGCCGCTTGATGTCCTTCTGGCCGACCGCCAGCAGCGCGCCGTAGACGATCCCGATCAGCGAGAGGACCAGGATCACCGGGGCGAAGGTCTTCGAGGCGTGCGGGAACAGCCCGAGGCAGAACCGCAGCATCGCGAAGGTGCCGACCTTGTCCACCACCGCCGTGATCAGCACGGCGGTGCCGGCGGTGGCCTCGCCCATCGCGTTCGGCAGCCAGGTGTGCAGCGGCCACAGCGGGGCCTTCACCGCGAAGGCGAAGAAGAAGCCGAGGAACAGCGCCTTCTCGGCGGCGCCGGTCAGCTGCAGCTTGCCGTCGGCGATCGCGCCGGTGAGGGTCGGCAGGTCGAAGGTGCCGAGGCCCTGGTCCTGCGCGATCACGTACAGCCCGATCACGGCGGCCAGCATCACCAGGCCGCCGAGCAGGTTGTACAGCAGGAACTTGACGGCCGCGTAGGAGCGCTGGCGCGCCGACTCGGGGCCGCCGGCCCGGTCGCCGAAGCCGCCGATCAGGAAGTACATCGGGATCAGCATGGCTTCGAAGAACACGTAGAACAGGAAGAGGTCGGTGGCGTAGAAGGAGACGATCACCATCGCCTCCACCGCCAGGATCAGGGCGAAGAAGCCCTGGGTCCGGCGGCGCCGCTCGAAGGTGCCGGGGTCGACGGTGCCGTCGGGGTCGGTCGGACCCGGATCGGCGTCGTGCCAGGAGGCCAGCATGATGATCGGCACCAGGACGGCCGTCAGCAGGGCCAGTACCGCGCCGATGCCGTCCACGCCGAGCGAGAAGGTGATGCCGAAGGAGCGGATCCAGCTGTACGACTCGGTCAGCTGGTAGCGGGCGCCGTGCGGGTCGAACCGGGCGGCCACCACGGCGGCCAGCACCAGGGCGGCGGCGGAGAAGACCAGGGAGACGGCCTTGGCGTTGGTGCGCCGGGCCTCGCTCGTCCCGGCCGGCAGGGCGGCGGTCACCACCGCACCGACTGCCGGGACGACGCAGGTGGCGGTCAGTAGAGCACTCACGGCCTGACCTCCCGATGTTTTTCAGGACGAGTCATTACACGGACCTCATCAGGAGAGTCGAGGCGACCAGCACCAGCGTGCCGCCGAACATGGAGAGCGCGTACGAGCGGACGAAGCCGTTCTGGACCCGCCGCATCCGACTGGACAGGCCCCCGATGGCGGCGGCCAGACCGTTGACGAAGCCGTCCAGGCCGCGGCTGTCGAAGTAGACCAGCGTCGCGGTCAGCGCCGAGCCCGGCCGCACCAGCACGGCGTGGTTGAAGTCGTCCTGCAGCAGGTCGCGGCGGGCGGCCCGGGTGAGCGGGGAGCCGACCGGCGGGACCACCGGGACGGGCGAGCGCCCGTACATCAGGTACGACAGGCCGACGCCGGCCAGCATGCAGGCCGTGGTCAGCCCGGTGACGGTCAGGGAGCCGAGCGGCGAGTTGCCCTCGCTGTGTCCGGTGACCGGCTCCAGCCACTTCAGGAAGGAGTCGTTGAAGGCGAACAACCCGCCCGCGAACACCGAGCCGACGGCCAGCAGGATCATCGGGACGGTCATGGTCCTCGGCGACTCGTGCGGGTGCGGGAGGTTGCCCTCCTCGTCCGGCTGCCAGCGCTTCTCACCGAAGAAGGTCAGCAGCATCACCCGGGTCATGTAGAACGCGGTGACGGCCGCGCCGACCAGCGCGCACAGGCCGAGGATCCAGCCCTCGGTGCCGCCCTTGGCGAAGGCGGCCTCGATGATCTTGTCCTTGGAGAAGAAGCCGGACAGGCCCGGGAAGCCGATGATCGCCAGGTAGCCGAGGCCGAAGGTGACGAAGGTGACCTTCATGTGCCGCCACAGGCCGCCGTAGTGACGCATGTCCACCTCGTCGTTCATGCCGTGCATGACCGACCCGGCGCCGAGGAACAGCCCGGCCTTGAAGAAGCCGTGGGTCACCAGGTGCATGATCGCGAAGGCGTAGCCGATCGGGCCCAGTCCGGCCGCCAGCACCATGTAGCCGATCTGCGACATGGTCGAGCCGGCCAGCGCCTTCTTGATGTCGTCCTTGGCGCAACCGACGATCGCACCGAACAGCAGCGTGACCGCGCCGACCACCACCACGGCGGTCTGGGCGTCCGGCGCCAGGTTGAAGATCACCGAGGAGCGGGTGATCAGGTAGACGCCCGCGGTCACCATGGTGGCCGCGTGGATCAGGGCCGAGACCGGGGTCGGGCCCTCCATCGCGTCCCCGAGCCAGGACTGCAGCGGCACCTGGGCCGACTTGCCGCAGGCCGCCAGCAGCAGCATCAGGCCGATCGCGGTCAGCTTGCCCTCGCTCGCCCGGGACGCCCCGCCGAAGACCGGGTCGAAGGCGAAGGAGCCGAACTCGGCGAACATCAGCATGATCGCGATCGACAGGCCCATGTCGCCGACCCGGTTGACGATGAAGGCCTTCTTCGCCGCCGTCGCCGCGCTCGGCTTGTGCTGCCAGAAGCCGATCAGCAGGTACGAGGCCAGGCCCACGCCCTCCCAACCGAAGTACAGCAGCAGGTAGTTGTCGGCCACCACCAGCAGCAGCATGGCCGCCAGGAACAGGTTCAGGTACGCGAAGAAGCGGCGCCGGCGCTCGTCGTGCGCCATGTAGCCCACCGAGTACAGGTGGATCAGGGTGCCGACACCGGTGATCAGCAGGACGAAGGTCATCGACAACTGGTCGAGCCGGAACGAGATGTCGGCCTGGAAGCCGTTCACCGGGATCCAGCTGAACAGGTGACTGGTCACCGCCCGGTGCTCGGCGTCGCGGCCGAGCATGTCCGAGAACAGCGCCAGGCCGAAGCCGAACGAGAGCGCGGCGAGCGCGGTGGCCAGCCAGTGGCCGAACCGGTCGAGTGCCCGGCCGCCGAGCAGCAGCAGGGCGGAGCCGGCCAGCGGGGCCGCCACCAGCAGCGGAATGAGAGAGTTCACCGAAGGCCCTCCGCCTACAGCTTCATCAGGTTGCTGTCGTCGACCGAAGCGGAGTGCCTGGTCCGGAAGATGGAGACGATGATGGCGAGGCCGACCACGACCTCGGCCGCCGCGACCACCATCGTGAAGAACGCGATGATCTGGCCGTCCAGGGTCCCGTGCAGCCGGGAGAAGGTCACCAGCGCGAGGTTCGAGGCGTTCAGCATCAGCTCGACGCACATGAACAGCACGATCGCGTTGCGCCGGATCAGCACCCCGGAGGCGCCGATGGTGAACAACAGGGCCGACAGGTACAGGTAGTTGACCGGGTTCACCGCTCGCCCTCCTCGTCCGCCCCGTTCGCGTTGTTGGCACCCGCCGGCTCCAGCGACTTGCGCGGCGGGGCCACCGCCGGCCGCTCCGAGGAGGGCCGGCCCAGCCAGTCCGCCGTGGTGTTCTCCAGCTCCGCCATCCGCTGCAGCATCGCCTGGCTGACGTCCCGGATCTGGCCGCGCTCGCGCAGCGTCGCCATCACCGAGTCCTCGGCGACGGTGCCGTCCGGCAGCAGCGCCGGGACGTCCACCGCGTTGTGCCGGGCGTACACGCCCGGGGCCGGCAGCGGCGGCACCTGGATGTTGTCCCTGACCCGCTGCTCCGCCAGCTCGCGCTGGGTCTTCGGGGCCTTCACGTGCTCCCGGTGGGTCAGCACCATCGCGCCGACCGCCGCGGTGATCAGCAGCGCGCCGGTGACCTCGAAGGCCCAGACGTAGCGGGTGAAGATCAGCCGGGCCAGGCCCGGCACGTTGCCCTCGGCGTTCGCCTCGGCCAGCCCGGTGAAGTGGTTCAGCTTCGCGTTGGCGATCCCGGCGATCAGCAGCACGCCGAAGCCCAGCCCGCACAGCACCGCGGCGAACCGCTGGCCCTTCAGCTGCTCCTTCAGAGAGTCCTCGCTGGTGACGCCGACCAGCATCACCACGAACAGGAACAGCATCATGATCGCGCCGGTGTAGACCACGATCTGCACCACGCCCAGGAACACCGCGCCCTGGGCCATGTAACAGACCGCCAGCGCCATCATGGTGGCCGCCAGGCAGAGCGCGCTGTGCACGGCCTTGCGCATCAGCAGCATGCCGAGCGCGCCGCCGACCGCGATCACCGCGAGCACCCAGAACTGGACGGCCTCGCCCGTGGAGGTCGTCCCGGTCGCGGCCGCGAGATGTGCGATCACTGCTGCGCCTCCTTCTCCCGGTCGGTGCGCTCCTGCTGGACCGTCCCGGGCGCCGCCGCGGTGATCTCGCCCCGGTAGTACGCGCCCTCGTCGGCGCCCGGGAAGATCGCGTGCGGGGTGTCGACCATGCCCTCGGACAGGCCGACCAGCAGCTGCTCCTTGGTGAAGATCAGGTCCCGGCGGGAGGAGTCGGCGAGTTCGTACTCGTTGGTCATGGTCAGCGCCCGGGTCGGGCAGGCCTCGATGCACAGCCCGCACAGGATGCAGCGGGCGTAGTTGATCTGGTACACCGCGCCGTAGCGCTCACCGGGCGAGTAGCGCTCCTCGTCCCGGTTGTCCGCACCCTCCACGTAGATCGCGTCGGCCGGGCAGGCCCACGCGCACAGCTCGCAGCCGACGCACTTCTCCAGGCCGTCCGGGTGCCGGTTCAGCTGGTGGCGACCGTGGAAGCGCGGAGCGGTGGGCTTCTTCTGCTCCGGGTACTGCTCGGTGAGCCGCTTCTTGAACATGGCCTTGAAGGTCACGCCGAAGCCTGCGGCCGGGCCGAGGATCGACGGCCGGTCGGCCCGCTCGTCCCTGCCCGTCTGGTCGGACGACATCTCGGATCAGCTCCCTTCGGAATGGTCGGCCCCGTTGAGGGCGTCCTGCAGTTGCTTCGGGGCGCGGCTGCGCCGACGCGGCACCGGCGGGAGCTCCTGGCCGGGCAGCGGCGGCACCGGGTACCCGCCCGCCATCGGGTCGAACTCGCCCTTGGGGTACGGCCCGTCCTCGGCCGCCGCGGCTTCCTCGGGCTGCTTCTTCAGGTAGTCCCGCAGCAGCGCCAGCAGCAGGATCACGCCGATCGGCGCGCCCACGTACAGCAGCACGTCGGCGAAGCCGTAGCCCTCGTTGCGCAGCGCCCGCACGCTCGCGATCAGCACCAGCCACACCAGCGAGACCGGAATCAGCACCTTCCAGCCCAGCTTCATGAACTGGTCGTAGCGGAACCGGGGCAGCGTGCCGCGCAGCCAGATGAAGAAGAACAGCAGCAGCTGGATCTTCAGCGTGATCCACAGCATCGGCCACCAGCCGTGGTTGGCGCCCTCCCAGAAGGTCGACACCGGCCAGGGGGCCCGCCAGCCGCCCAGGAACAGGGTCGAGGCCACCGCCGAGACGGTCACCATGTTGACGTACTCGGCCAGCATGAACATCGCGAACTTCAGCGAGGAGTACTCGGTGTTGAAGCCGCCGACCAGCTCGCCCTCGGCCTCCGGGAGGTCGAACGGCGCCCGGTTGGTCTCACCGACCATCGAGATGATGTAGACGATGAACGACACCGGCAGCAGCGCCGCGAACCAGGTCGGCTGCTGGTGCGCCACGATCTCCGAGGTCGACATCGAGCCCGAGTAGATGAACACCGCCGCGAAGGACAGGCCCATCGCGATCTCGTAGCTGATCATCTGCGCGGAGGAGCGCAGCCCGCCCAGCAGCGGGTAGGTCGAGCCGGAGGACCAACCGGCCAGCACGATCCCGTAGATGCCCACCGAGGCCGTCGCCAGGATGTACAGCAGCGCCACCGGGAGGTCGGTCAGCTGCAGCGGCGTCCGGGTGCCGAAGATCGACACCTCGTTGCCGGCCGGACCGAACGGGATCACCGCGAAGGCCATGAAGGCGGGGATGGCGCAGACGATCGGGGCCAGGATGTAGACCACCTTGTCCGAGCCCTTGACCACCAGGTCTTCCTTCAGCGCCAGCTTCACACCGTCCGCCAGCGACTGCAGCATGCCCCACGGGCCGTGCCGGTTCGGCCCGATGCGCAGCTGCATCCAGGCCACCACCTTGCGCTCCCAGACGATCGCGATCAGCACCGTCAGGACCAGGAACGCGAAGCAGAACACCGCCTTCAGCAGCACCAGCCACCACGGGTCCTGCCCGAAGAAGTGGAGCGTCTCGTACGGCTGCGGAGTCATCGGCCATCCCCTTCGCGGCCGGCCCCGGCCTCGTCCTCGACGGCGACCGGCTCCAGCGTGGCCGCGGCGATCGTGACCAGGTGGCCGACGGTGGTGCCGAGCGTGCGGTGGGCGCCGCCCGGCGTGGAGTTGAGCGGGATCCAGACCGTGCGGTCCGGGATCGAGTCGGTGACCTCCAGCGGCAGGATCAGCGAGCCGGCCGGGCCGGTCAGCCGCAGCGCGGCCGCCGCCTCGGCGTCGATCTCCTTCGCGGTGGCGGCCGAGATCCGGGCCACCGCCCGGTGCCGGGTGCCCGCCAGGTGCGGATCGCCCTGCTGCAGCACGCCGTTGTCCAGCAGCTGGCGCCAACCCGCCAGCACCGCCTGGCCGGTGGCCGGGCGGGGCAGCACGCCCGGGTGCGCCGCCGGGTCGGCCGCGCGGTCGCCCTGCCACGGCTCGAAGCGGTCCAGCTCCAGCCGGGCCGCCCGGACGTCCGTCAGGCCCAGCCGGTGGCCCAGCGCGTCGGCCAGCATGGTCAACACCCGCAGGTCGGACTGGAGGTGGCGGCCCATCTGCTGGTCCGGCTTGAGCGCGGCCTCGAACATTCGCACCCGGCCCTCCCAGTCCAGGAAGGTGCCCGCCTTCTCGGCCACCGCCGCCACCGGCAGCACCACGTCCGCCCGGGCCGTCACCGCGGAGGGCCGCAGCTCCAGCGACACCACGAACGGCACCGCGGCCAGGGCCTCGTCGGCCAGCGCCGGGTCCGGCAGGTCGTCCGGGTCGACCCCGCCGACCAGCAGCGCGTCCAGGTCGCCCTGGGCGGCCGCGGTCAGGATCTGGTCGGTGTCCCGGCCCGGCCGCGAGGGCAGCTCGGCCACCCCCCACACCTCGGCCGCCTCCGCCCGGGCCGCCGCAGCGGCCACCGGGCGGCCGCCGGGCAGCAGGCCCGGCAGCGCACCGGCCTCCACCGCACCGCGCTCCCCCGCCCGGCGCGGCACCCAGGCCAGCTCGGCGCCGGTCGCGTGCGCCAGCCGCAGCAGCGCCGTCAGCGCGCCCGGGACCGCGGCCAGCCGCTCGCCCGCCAGGATCACCGCGCCCGGCCGGCGCAGCAGTTCGGCCGCCTGCCCGGCCTCGTCGTTCAGCGGCTCGTCCGCCGCCAGCGCCGCGAACCACTCCGGCTCGGTGCCGGGGGCGGCCGGCAGCAGCGCGCCGCGCAGCTTGGCCAGGCCCCGGGAGGCGAAGGCCGCCACCGAGTACACCTTCAGCCCGTGGCCGCGGGTGGCCTTGCGCAGCCGCAGGAAGACGATCGGCGACTCCTCCTCCGGTTCGAGGCCGGCCAGCAGCACCGCCGGGGCCTGTTCCAGCCGCTCGTACGTCACCCCGTCGCCGGTCACGTCCACCCCGCGCCCGGCGACCGCCGCGGCCAGGAAGTCCGCCTCCTCACCGGTGTGCGGGCGGGCCCGGAAGTCCACGTCGTTGGTGCCGAGCACCACCCGGGCGAACTTGGCGTAGGCGTACGCGTCCTCGACCGTCACCCGGCCGCCGGCCAGCACCCCGGTACGGGCCCTGCGCAGCCCCTCGGCCGCCCGGGCCAGCGCCTCCGGCCAGGAGACGGGCACCAGTTCGCCGTCCTCCCGCACCAGCGGGGTGGTCAGCCGGTCCCGCAGTTGGGCGTAGCGGAAGGCGAACCGGCCCTTGTCGCAGTTCCACTCCTCGTTCACCGCCGGATCCTCGCCCGCCAGCCGGCGCAGCACCTTGCCGCGCCGGTGGTCGGTGCGCTGGGCGCAGCCCGCCGAGCAGTGCTCGCACACGCTCGGCGAGGAGACCAGGTCGAAGGGGCGCGAGCGGAAACGGTAAGCCGCCGAGGTCAGCGCGCCCACCGGGCAGATCTGGATGGTGTTCCCGGAGAAGTACGACTCGAAGTCGTCCCCCTCGCCGGTGCCGACCTGCTGCAGCGCGCCGCGCTCGACCAGGTCGATGAACGGGTCCCCGGCGATCTGCTGGGAGAAGCGGGTGCAGCGCGCGCACAGCACGCAGCGCTCCCGGTCCAGCAGCACCTGGCTGCTGATCGGCACCGGCTTCTCGTAGGTGCGCTTCATGCCCTCGAAGCGGGAGTCCGCGCCACCGGCGGACATCGCCTGGTTCTGCAGCGGGCACTCGCCGCCCTTGTCGCAGATCGGGCAGTCCAGCGGGTGGTTGATCAGCAGCAGCTCCATCACGCCGCGCTGGGCCTTCTCGGCCACCGGCGAGCTGAGCTGGGTGCGCACCACCATGCCCTCGGCGACCGGGATGGTGCAGGAGGCGACCGGCTTGCGCTGGCCCTCGATCTCGACGATGCACTGCCGGCAGGCGCCGGCCGGGTCGAGCAGCGGGTGGTCGCAGAAGCGCGGGATCTGGGTGCCGATGGTCTCGGCGGCCCGGATCACCAGGGTGCCCTTGGGGACCTGCACTTCGACGCCGTCGATGGTGAGCGTGACCAGTTCGACCGCCGTGTCGGAGGCGGTTGGCTCCGTGATCGTCACGCGTGCACCTCCCTTTCGGTGGCGGACTGGTGGCCGGGGCGGGGGCCGTCGGCCCAGACGGTGGAGGCGGCCGGGTCGAACGGGCAGCGGCGTTCGGCGAGGTGCTGCTCGTACTCGGCCCGGAAGTGCTGGAGCGAGGAGACGATCGGGCTGGCCGCGCCGTCGCCCAGCGCGCAGAAGGACTTGCCGTTGATGTTGTCGGCGATGTCGAGGAGCTTCTCCAGGTCCCCCTCGACGCCCTCGCCCGCCTCGATCCGCTCGAGCAGCTGGACCAGCCAGTAGGTGCCCTCGCGGCAGGGGGTGCACTTGCCGCAGGACTCGTGGGCGTAGAACTCGGTCCAGCGGGTGACCGCCCGCACCACGCAGGTGGTCTCGTCGAAGACCTGCAGCGCCTTGGTGCCGAGCATCGAGCCGGCCGCGCCGACACCCTCGTAGTCCAGCGGGACGTCGAGGTGCTCGTCGGTGAACATCGGGGTGGAGGAGCCGCCCGGGGTCCAGAACTTCAGCCGGTGCCCGGCGCGGATGCCGCCGCTGAGGTCCAGCAGCTGGCGCAGGGTGACGCCGAGCGGGGCCTCGTACTGGCCGGGGTTGGTGACGTGGCCGGAGAGCGAGTAGAGCGTGAAGCCGGGGGACTTCTCGGTGCCCAGGCCCTTGAACCACTCCTTGCCCCGGGTCAGGATCGGCGGCACCGAGGCGATCGACTCGACGTTGTTGACCACCGTCGGGCAGGCGTACAGGCCGGCGATCGCCGGGAACGGCGGCCGCAGCCTCGGCTGGCCGCGGCGGCCCTCCAGCGAGTCCAGCAGCGCCGTCTCCTCGCCGCAGATGTACGCGCCGGCGCCGGCGTGCACGGTGATGTCGAGGTCCACGCCGGAGCCGAGGATGTTCCGGCCCAGCAGCCCGGCCTGGTACGCCTCGGCGACGGCCGCGTGCAGCCGGCGCAGCACCGGGACGACCTCGCCGCGCAGGTAGATGAACGCGTGGTCGCAGCGGATCGCGTAGGAGGCGATGACCATGCCCTCGATCAGCGCGTGCGGGTTGGCGAACATCAGCGGGATGTCCTTGCAGGTGCCCGGTTCGGACTCGTCCGCGTTGACCACCAGGTAGTGCGGCTTGCCGTCGTTCTGCGGGATGAACTGCCACTTCATCCCGGTGGGGAAGCCCGCGCCGCCGCGGCCGCGCAGGCCGGCGTCCTTGACCAGGGCGATCACGTCGTCCGGGGGCATCGCCAGGGCCGCCTTGAGGCCCTCGTAGCCCTGGTGGCGGCGGTAGGTGGCGAGCGTCCAGGGGCGGCTGTCGTCCCAGGAGTCGGACAGGACGGGGGTGAGCAGTTTCTCGGCCGGCTCGGCGGAGGTCATCACGCTTCGGTCCCTTCCTGGCCGGGCTCCTCGTGGCGCGGGGAGACCACCTTGGTGCCGCCTGTGCCGGGCAGGGCCTCGCCCCTGGACAGGCGCAGCCCGGCCAGTGAGGGGGCGCCGCCGGCGCCGGACTCGTCGTTGGCGCCGGGGCGCTCGTCGGGGAAGCCGGCCAGGATCCGGGCGGTCTCCTTGAAGCCGCACAGCCGGGCGCCGCGGGTGGGCCGCACCTCCCGGCCGGCCCGCAGGTCGTCGACCAGCTGCTTGGCGCTCTCCGGGGTCTGGTTGTCGAAGAACTCCCAGTTGACCATCACCACGGGGGCGTAGTCGCAGGCCGCGTTGCACTCGATGTGCTCGATCGAGACCTCGCCGTCCTCGGTGGTCTCGTTGTTGCGGATGCCCAGGTGCTGCTGGAGTTCGGCGAAGATCTGGTCGCCGCCGAGCACCGCGCACAGGGTGTTGGTGCAGACCCCGACGTGGTACGTCCCGGCCGGGCGCCGCCGGTACATGGTGTAGAAGGTGGCGACGGCGGTGACCTCGGCGGTGGTGAGGTCCAGCTGCTCGGCGCAGAAGCGGATCCCGGTCGGGCTGACGAAGCCCTCCTCGGCCTGGACCAGGTGCAGCAGCGGCAGCAGCGCCGAGCGGGCCTGCGGGTAGCGGCCGATCAGCTCGGCGGCGTCGGCGGCCAGTCGGGTGCGCACCTCCTCGGGGTACGGCGGGGCCGGCAGCGCCGGTAGTCCGAGTTCGACGTTGGTCACCGGTCCACGCCTCCCATCACCGGGTCGATCCCGGCCACCGCGACGATCACGTCGGCCACCTGGCCGCCCTCGCACATCGCCGCCATCGTCTGCAGATTGGTGAACGACGGATCCCGGAAGTGGACCCGGTACGGGCGCGTCCCGCCGTCGCTGACCACGTGCACGCCCAGCTCGCCCTTGGGCGACTCGACCGCCGCGTACGCCTGGCCGACCGGGACCCGGAAGCCCTCGGTGACCAGCTTGAAGTGGTGGATCAGGGCCTCCATCGAGGTGCCCATGATCTTGCGGATGTGGTCGAGCGAGTTGCCCATCCCGTCGGGGCCGAGGGCGAGTTGGGCGGGCCAGGCGATCTTCTTGTCGGCCACCATGACCGGGCCCGGGCGCAGCCGGTCCAGGCACTGCTCGACGATCCGCAGCGACTGCTTCATCTCCTCCAGGCGGATCAGGAAGCGGCCGTAGGAGTCGGCGCTGTCCGCCGTGGCGACCTCGAACTCGTAGTTCTCGTAGCCGCAGTAGGGGTCGGTCTTGCGCAGGTCGTGCGGCAGGCCGGTGGCGCGCAGGATCGGGCCGGTGGCGCCGAGCGCCAGGCAGCCGGGCAGGTCCAGGAAGCCGACGTCGACCAGGCGGGCCTTGAACACCGGGTTGCCGGTGGCGAGTTTGTCGTACTCGTGCATCCGGGAGCGGAAGACCTTGACCGCCTCGCGGATCTGGTCGACGGCACCGGGCGGCAGGTCCTGGGCGAGGCCGCCGGGGCGCACGTACGCGTGGTTCATGCGCAGGCCGGTGACCAGCTCGAAGACGTCCAGGATCAGTTCGCGGTCCCGGAAGCCGTAGATCATCAGGGTGGTGGAGCCGATCTCCATGCCGCCGGTGGCCAGGCAGACCAGGTGCGAGGCGATCCGGTTGAGCTCCATCATCATCACCCGGATGACGTCGGCCCGCTCCGGGATGTCGTCGGTGATGCCGAGCAGCTTCTCGACCGCCAGGCAGTAGGCGGTCTCGTTGAACAGCGGGGTCAGGTAGTCCATGCGGGTCACGAAGGTGGTGCCCTGGACCCAGCTGCGGAACTCCATGTTCTTCTCGATGCCGGTGTGGAGGTAGCCGATGCCGCAGCGGGCCTCCTTCACCGTTTCGCCGTCGATCTCCAGGATCAGCCGCAGCACGCCGTGGGTGGACGGGTGCTGGGGGCCCATGTTGACGATGATGCGTTCGTCGTCGGCCCGGCCGACCGCCTCGACCACCTCGCCCCAGTCGCCGCCGGTGACGGTGAAGACCCGGCCTTCGGTGGTCTCGCGGGCCTGCGCCTCCTCGGTCGAGCCGAGGGTCTCCTCGTGGGCCTCTTCGTAGTGCTGAGCGTTCATCAGCTGTACGACCTCCGCTGGTCGGGTGCCGGGATCTGGGCGCCCTTGTACTCGACGGGGATGCCGCCGAGCGGGTAGTCCTTGCGCTGCGGGTGGCCCAGCCAGTCGTCCGGCATCATGATCCGGGTGAGCGCCGGGTGGCCGTCGAAGACGAGACCGAAGAAGTCGTAGGCCTCGCGCTCGTGCCAGTCGTTGGTCGGGTAGACGCTCACCACGGAGGGGATCCGGGGGTCGGCGTCCGGCGCGGTGACCTCCAGCCGGATCAGCCGGCCGTGGGTGATCGAGCGCAGGTGGTAGACCGCGTGCAGTTCGCGGCCCTTGTCGCCGGGGTAGTGCACGCCGCTGACGCCCAGGCACAGTTCGAAGCGCAGCGCCGGGTCGTCGCGCAGGATGCGGACGGTCCTCAGCAGGTGGTCGCGCTCGATGTGGAAGGTGAGTTCGCCGCGGTCGACCACGGTCTTCCCGATCACCTCGGCCGGGTCGAGACCCTGTTCCTCCAGGGCGCCTTCGAGCTCGTCGGCGACCTCGTCGAACCAACCGCCGTACGGGCGTTCGCTCGGGCCGGGCAGTGCGACGGGGGCGGACAGGCCGCCGAAGCCGGACGTGTCGCCGCTGCCCTGGGCGCCGAACATGCCCTGGCGGCGGCCGACCACCTCGACCGGGAGTTCGCGGACCGGCTGCTCGCGGCGGGTCTCGGGTACCTGCTCATTCATCGCAGCTGCCCCCGCATCTCGCTGATCGGGGTGGCCTTGAGGGCGAGGGCCTCGCCGAGCTCCTCGGCGCGGCGCCGGTTCACGCCCAGCGGCTCGTGCTGGATCTTGTCGTGCAGCTTCAGGATGGCGTCCATCAGCATCTCCGGGCGGGGCGGGCAGCCGGGCAGGTAGATGTCCACCGGGACGATGTGGTCGACGCCCTGGACGATCGCGTAGTTGTTGAACATCCCGCCGGAGGAGGCGCAGACGCCCATCGAGATGACCCACTTGGGGTTGGCCATCTGGTCGTACACCTGGCGCAGCACCGGGGCCATCTTCTGACTCACCCGGCCCGCGACGATCATCAGATCGGCCTGCCGGGGGGAGCCCCGGAAGACCTCCATGCCGAACCGGGCCAGGTCGTAGCGGCCGGCGCCGGTGGTCATCATCTCGATCGCGCAGCAGGCCAGACCGAAGGTGGCCGGGAAGAGTGACGCCTTGCGCACCCAGCCGGCGGCCGTCTCCACGGTCGTGAGCAGAAAGCCGCTCGGCAGCTTCTCCTCGATTCCCATCAGATCCCTCTCAATGCCCTCAAGTCGTCTGGAAGGTCGGCCGGTTCCGGCTTGTCCGCTCGTTCACAAGCGGTCGCACCGCCGGTCGACGGGTGGGGCGACCACTCCGCGCTCAGTCCCACTCCAGGCCGCCGCGGCGCCACACGTAGGCGTACGCGACGAAGACGGTGGCGATGAACAGGAGCATCTCGACCAGCCCGAAGATCCCCAGAGCGTCGAAGGTGACCGCCCAGGGGTAGAGGAAGACGATCTCGATGTCGAAGACGATGAAGAGCATCGCCGTCAGGTAGTACTTGATCGGGAACCGACCGCCGCCCACGGGCTGCGGGGTCGGCTCGATGCCGCACTCGTACGCCTCCAACTTGGCCCGGTTGTAGCGCTTGGGGCCGGTGAGTGAGGCCATCACGACGGAGCCGACCGCGAACGCCGCCGCGATGGCACCGAGTACGAGGATCGGCGCGTAGGCATTCATAGCCCCCGCTCCCTCCGTCCAGTCGTCCTTGACTGCAGATCGGAACCGGCGGGTCACGCTGAGGTGAACCCGCGCTCCAGTTCCCGAGATCCACCTCATGTGAGGCAGTTCACAAAGCCTTGGAGTGAGCGCATCCTATGCCCGTCGGCTTGTGATCTGCGACACGCAGTTCGTCGCCATCTTTGTGATCTACGACACCATGTGAATGGTGGCGAATGTGAACATGCCCAGAATTGTCGACACAAAGGAGTCAAACGATCACAACCAGTCGCATTCACCTTTGAAGTGGCTGGTCAGCGGCAGGTTCCTATATCAACTATGCGTCTCGTGAGGCAAATTTCCGGGCGCCATGTTGACGTGTTATGGCGGCTCACTCGCAGGGGTGGCGGAGGCTTGAACGTCCGCTTGACCCTTCGTTCACAAGCGCGCGAGGTCGGCACCGGGCGGGGTTCCCCGCCGTCCCGGGTGAGCCTGCTCCCCGGTCCCCATGTCCGCCTCGGCATCCGCTCGTAATGCGACTTATGTCGCATTACGATGAGCATGGCGCGACCGCCATCCCGCAGCAAGCCTTGACGCGACTGGAGTCGACTTTGACCGGAGCCACCCACCCCGCGCCGGAGCCCCGCACCCCCACCCCGCGCCCGGGCGGCCGTAGCGCCCGGGTCCGGGCGGAGGTGGTCGCCGCCACCCTCGCCGAGGTCACCGAGAAGGGGTACGACAACCTCACCGTCGAGGCGGTCGCCACCCGCTCCGGCGCCCACAAGGCCACCCTCTACCGGCGCTGGGGCGGGGTGGACGGCCTGGTCGCCGACGCCCTGGCGGCCTCCGCCGACCGGCCCTGGCCCCTGCCCGACACCGGAGACCTCCGAGAGGACCTCCGCCGGATCACGCGGGAGGTGTTCAGCGTCTTCACCGACCCGGAGCTCGGCCCCACGCCCACCGCGCTGATCTCCGCCGCCCAACGCTCCGACACCGGCGCGGCCGCCCTGCGGGCCTTCTTCGCGGCCCGCCACCGCCAGGCCGCCGAAGTCGCCGAACGGGCCGCCGCCCGGGGTGAGTTGCCCGCCGGAACGGACGGCGCCGAGGTGGTCCGGGCCGCCACCGCGCCGCTCTACTACCGGCTGTTCGTCTCCGGCGAGCCGCTGGACGCCGGCACCGCCGAGCGGGCCGCCGACGCCGCCGCCCTCGCCGCCCGCGCCGGGCTGTTCACATCCAACCCGACCACCCCGGAACAGAACTGACAAACCATCACAACGTTGCGGCCCCAGGACCCTCGGCCGTCCCACCCCCTACCGCATCCCCACCCGGCCGTGGATGATTCCTCCATGACAATCCAGCCGTCCACCACCCCCCGGAAGGCCCGTCACGTGAAGCGCAAGCACTGGGCGCTGGTCGCCGCCGCGACCGTCCTCCCGCTCGTGGCGAGCACCGGCACCGCCATCGCGGACGCCCCGGCGACCGGCGCCGCCCCCGCCGCCGGCTGCACCTACACACCGGCCGTCCCGGCCGACAACTTCAAGGGCATCCCGGTGTTCGACGCCGAGAAGGCCGCGAAGCCCTACCGCGCGACCCTGCGGACCAACCAGGGCCCGATCACCTTCGAGGCACTGACCGACAAGGCACCCTGCACCACCTTCTCGTTCCGCTTCCTCGCCGAGCACGACTACTTCGACCGCACCCACTGCCACCGGCTCACCACCCAGCGGATCTACGTCCTGCAGTGCGGCGACCCGACCGGCACGGGCAGCGGCGGTCCGGGCTACTCGTTCCCGGACGAGAACCTGACCGGCGCCACCTACCCGGCCGGCACCGTGGCCATGGCCAACGCCGGTCCGAACACCAACGGCAGCCAGTTCTTCTTCGTCTGGAAGGACACCAAGCTCTCCCCCGCCTACACGCCCTTCGGCCGGATCACCTCGGGCCTGGACGTCCTGCAGAAGATCGCCGCCGCCGGCGAGGACGACCAGAACAGCCCGGGCGACGGCTTCCCGAACGCCCCGGTGAACATCCGCCACGTGAAGATCACCAAGCGCTGACACCGGCGCCGTGCGGCTCCCGTACGGTTGCGGTACCGACCGCACCGCAGGGGACCAAGGGGAGCAGCACCGCATGGACAGCCGGATCTGGGAGAGCGTCGACCACCTGGTCGCATGGCTGGACGAGCAGAGCACCCAGTCGCCGCAGGAGGAACGCCTGCTGCGACTGCTCAAGCTCTCCGAGGAGGTCGGCGAGGTCGGCGCGGCGGTGATCGGCGCCACCGGCCAGAACCCGCGCAAGGGCGTCACCCACAGCTGGGAGGACGTCCAGCACGAGCTCTGCGACGTCGTCTTCAGCGCCCTGGTGGCCCTGCGGACGCTCACCCCGGACGCGGCCCGGGTGTTCGCCGAGCGCCTCGCCTACGTCGAACAGCGCTCCGCCGCCTCCCGCTCCGTCCCGGAGGCGGCGGAGCGGGAGGCGGCGACGGCAGCCGAGACCGCCGAGCCGGACGCGCGTTAGGCGTTGGGCGCGACCCGGGTCAGGCCGTTGATCACGCGGTCCATCGCGTCGCCGCCCTGCGGGTCGGTGAGGTTGGCGAGCAGCTTGAGGGTGAAGCGCATCAGCAGCGGCCGGGGCAGGCCGTGCTGGGCGGCCAGCTGCATCACCTTGGGGTTGCCGATGAGCTTCACGAAGGCGCGGCCCAGCGTGTAGTAGCCGCCGTACACGTCCTTGAGGATGCGCGGGTAGGCCTGCAGGGCGCGCTCGCGGCCACCGACGGTGACCCGGGCCAGGGCCTGGGTGATGACCCCGGCGGCGATCTGGCCGGATTCCATCGCGTAGGCGATGCCCTCGCCGTTGAACGGGTTGACCATGCCGCCCGCGTCGCCGACCAGCAGCAGACCGCGGGTGTAGTGCGGCTGCCGGTTGAAGGCCATCGGCAGGGCGGCGCCGCGGATCGGGCCGGTCATGTTCTCGGGGGTGTAGCCCCACTCTTCCGGCATGCTCGCGCACCAGGCCTTGAGCACCTCGCGCCAGTCCAGCTCGCCGAACGCCGAGGAGGAGTTGAGGATGCCGAGGCCGACGTTGGAGGTGCCGTCGCCCATGCCGAACACCCAGCCGTAGCCGGGCAGCAGCTTGCGCTGTCCGTCGCGGGTGTCCCACAGCTCCAGCCAGGACTCCAGGTAGTCGTCGTCGTGGCGGGGCGAGTTGAAGTAGGTGCGGTAGGCGACGCCCATCGGGCGGTCCTCACGCCGGTGCAGGCCCATGGCCAGCGAGAGCCGGGTGGAGTTGCCGTCGGCGGCGACCACCAGCGGGGCGCGGAAGGTGACCGGCCGCTTCTCCTCGCCGAGCTTGGCGGTGACGCCGACGATCCGGCCGGTGCGGTCGTCCAGGACCGGCCCGCTGACGTTGCAGCGCTCGTAGAGCCGGGCGCCGGCCTTCTCGGCCTGACGGGCCAGCAGCTCGTCGAAGTCGGCGCGCTTGCGGACCAGGCCGTAGTCCGGGAACGAGGACAGCTCGGGCCAGTCCAGCTCCAGCCGGACGCCGCCGCCGATGATGCGCAGGCCCTTGTTGTGCAGCCAGCCGTTCTCGGTGGAGACGTCGATGCCCATGTCCACCAGCTGCTTGGTGGCGCGCGGGGTCAGGCCGTCGCCGCAGACCTTCTCGCGCGGGAAGGCGGTCTTCTCCAGCAGCAGCACGTCCAGCCCGGCCTGGGCCAGGTAGTACGCGGTGGTGGAGCCGGCCGGGCCCGCGCCGACCACGATGACGTCGGCGGTGCTCTCGACCGTGCTGTCCGGCTTCGTCAGATCGGCTGCGGTCTCGGACACGTGGACACACTCCTGGTGCTGCGGCGGGGGAACGGCGGCTTTTGTCTCCGGCAGTCTAGTTCCGCTCACACCGCCGGAGACCCCCCGCGCCCTGCCGCGCCCGCCCGCGCCCTGCCGCGCCCGCTAGACGAGCTTGTAGCCCCGGTGCAGCGCCACGATCCCGCCGGTGAGGTTGCGCCAGGCGACCTTCGACCAGCCGCTCTGCTGCAGCTTGGTGGCCAGCGCGGGCTGGTCCGGCCAGACCCGGATGGACTCGGCGAGGTAGACGTACGCGTCCGGGTTGCTGCTGACGGCGGTCGCGACCGGCGGCAGCGCGCGCATCAGGTACTCGGTGTAGACAGTGCGGAACGGCGTCCAGGTCGGCGTGGAGAACTCACAGATCACCACCTTGCCGCCGGGCTTGGTGACCCGGTGCATCTCGCGCAGCGCCGCCTCGGTGTCGTGGACGTTGCGCAGCGCGAAGGAGATCGTCACCGCGTCGAAGGTGTCGTCCGCGAACGGCAGCCGGGTGGCGTCGCCGGCGGTGAGCGCCAGCTCGGGGTGACGGCGCTTGCCCTCGGCGAGCATGCCGACCGAGAAGTCACACGGGACGACCTTGGCCCCGGCCTCGACGAAGGGCAGCGAGGAGGTGCCGGTGCCGGCCCCGAGGTCGAGCACGAGGTCCCCCGGTCCGGCGGCCACCGCCTCGGCCACCGCCCGGCGCCAGGCGCGGGCCTGGCCGAGGGAGAGCACGTCGTTGGTGAGGTCGTACTTGGCCGCGACGTCGTCGAACATGGCGGCGACTTCGTGCGGCTGCTTGTCCAGAGAGGCTCGGGTCACGAACCCCATTGTTCACCCTGGAACGGACGCGCCGGTCAACGGGGCACACCGTGCGCCGTCCACCGGCGTCAGTGCGACCCGCGCCGCCCGCCCGCGCGCCGTCGGCGGCGGGAGCGCTTGCCGTGGGTGATCGCGGGCATCCCGTCGGCCAGCGCCTCGGTGGCCAGCGCGAGGTTGGCGGCGAGCCGCCCCTGCCCGGCGCGGACCGCGACGGCCCGCCGGTGCCGCCGGATGCGCAGCACGCAGATCATGAAGAGCACCACGGCCACCGGCACGCTGAACCGGGCCAGCCCCACGCCGACCGGCTGCGGGTAGGTGTCGCCGCAGATCCGTACCGCGCCCGGGTCGTCGGCCGCGTGCTCCAGGCAGACCGCGTCGCCGAGCCTGGTGCCGTCGGCCAGCGGCAGCGCGGCCGCGGTGTGCGGCTGGCCGCTCACCTTGTAGCTGACGGCGCTGTACGTGCCGCCGCCGGTCGGCAGCTGGGTGACGACGCCCTCGACTCTCACCGGGTGGGCCCCGATCCGGTCGGCCTGTTCGGCCTGGCGCCAACCGAGCAGGCACATGCCGACGGCCAGCACTGCGCTGAGCACGGCGGCGAGGTACCAACCACGGCCCAACCGCGGGGTGCGCGGCGGGGGGACGGTCGCGGTTCGCATGGTTCCTGTCCTGGCTTGCCTCCGGGGCCTGGGACACGGCCCCGCCGCCCGCGGGCACGGGTGGTGGTGTGGTGAGGGTACGGAGTGAGCTGTCCGGGATCGTATCCGCTGGCGGGCCCTCAGGTCACGGCGAAGGGGGAATCACCCCCCACGGTGGACGCCGGAGTTCGACTGCACACGAAGGAAGTCCCGTACGCGGCAAGGCGATCCGCCTACTGATGAGTACGTCACACCGGCCCGCGGCCACAGCGGCCTCAGCGCCGCCGGTACACCAACCGCCCGCCCAGCACGGTCGCCAGGGCGCCACCCGGCAGCGGCCCGGAGTTCCCCTCGTCGTCGACCGCGAACACCGCGAAGTCGGCCCGGCCACCGGCCGCCAGCCGCCCGTGCACGGCCCGCGCCAACGGCAGCACCGCCAGCGGGTCCAGCGGCCCCGCCCCGGGCTCCACCGGCCCCGGCAGCACCACCAGCCCCGAACGCGCCACCGCCGTCCGCACCGAGGCCCGCTCGAAGGGCCCGGCCACCGCCGTCACCCCGAAGCCGAGCATCCGCTGCAGCCCCCGCCGGGCACTCGCCCCGAACCGGGTCTCGTCGGCGCAGCCCACCAGTTCGTCCGTGAGCGGCTCGGAGCCGATCCCCTCCCGCGGATCCGGGTGGTAGTCCCGCTCCAGCGCCCGCTGCCCGTACGGGTTGCGCAGCCCGGGCGTGAGCACCGCCGGGCCCCAGTCCCGAACCCGCGCCGCCGGGTGCGCCGCCGCCAGCTCCGGGTACGGCCCGACGGCCTCGACCCGCTCGCCGCGCACCACCACCGCCCCGTCGGCGAAGGACGGGGCGGTGGGATCGGCCGGGTCGGGCAGCACGAGGGCCGCCCGGTGGAGGGTCAGCACCGGTGCGGGCTCAGTTGTCCAGGATCTTCAGCTCGGGGTGCGCGGTGCCGCCCTCGATCGCCGTGGAGGCGATGTGCGAGGCGACCCGCGGGTCGACCGGGTCGTTCGCCGGGTCGTCCAGCACCCGCAGGTGCTCGTACGTGGTCGAGCGCTGCGCCGGGACGCGGTCGGCGGCCCGGATCAGGTGGATCAGCTCGGTGAGGTTGGAGCGGTGCTTGGCACCGGCCGCCGAGACGACGTTCTCCTCCAGCATGACCGAGCCGAGGTCGTCCGCGCCGTAGTGCAGCGACAGCTGGCCCGCCTCCTTGCCGGTGGTGAGCCAGGAGCCCTGGATGTGGGCGACGTTGTCGAGGAACAGGCGGGCGATCGCGATCATCCGCAGGTACTCGAAGACGGTGGCCTGGGTCGAGCCCTTCAGGTGGTTGTTCTGCGGCTGGTAGGTGTACGGGATGAACGCCCGGAACCCGCCGGTGCGGTCCTGCACCTCGCGGATCATCCGCAGGTGCTCGATCCGCTCGGCGTTGGTCTCGCCGGTGCCCATCAGCATGGTGGAGGTGGACTCCACGCCGAGGCCGTGGGCGATCTCCATGATCTCCAGCCAGCGCTCGCCCGACTCCTTCAGCGGGGCGATCGCCTTGCGCGGCCGCTCCGGCAGCAGCTCGGCGCCGGCGCCCGCGAAGGAGTCCAGGCCGGCCTTGTGGATCCGGGTGATCGCCTCCTCGACGGAGACGCCCGAGATCCGGGACATGTGCTCGACCTCGGAGGCGCCCAGCGAGTGGATCACCAGCTGCGGGAACTCCGCCTTGATCGCCGAGAACGCGCGCTCGTAGTACTCCACGCCGTAGTCCGGGTGGTGGCCGCCCTGGAACATGATCTGGGTGCCGCCCAGCTCGACCGTCTCGGCGCAGCGGCGCAGGATCTCGTCGAGCTCGCGGGACCAGCCCTTGTCGCTCTTCGGCGGCACGTAGAAGGCGCAGAACTTGCACGCCGTCACGCAGACGTTGGTGTAGTTGATGTTGCGCTCGATGATGTACGTCGCGATGTGCTCGGTACCGGCGTAGCGGCGGCGGCGCACCGCGTCGGCGGCGGAGCCGAGCGCGTGCAGCGGCGCCGAGCGGTACAGCTCCAGCGCCTCCTCCGGAGTGATCCGGCCGCCGGCGGCGGCCCGGTCGAGCACGGCCTGCAGGTCGGTGCTGGACGCATCGAGGGTGGTCGCTGCGAGCTCGGTCACCTGGCGGCCTTCTCTCTTCTCAAGTGCTACTCGGGTACGGCCGAACCAGCCTACGCCAGGCGTTTCGGGCACCCTCAGCCCGCCGCCCCGTTCACCTTGCGCATCGTCCCGACCGGGTTGCCGGCCGCCGGGTCGGCGGAGCTGAACCTGATCGTCCCGTCGGCCTGCAGGGTGAGCGTCTCCGCGTCGGCGCCGCCGGTGCAGGCGCCGGGGATCGAGGAGTGCACCAGCCGGGACTGGAACACCAGCTTGGTGTCGGAGACCGACCTGAGCGTCCAGGCGCCCTCGCAGCTGATCGAGATCAGCCCGGAGAGGGCGTTGCGGCTGCTGGTGCTCTCCTGGCCGATCGCGGCCGGGCGGACGGTGAGCGTGGTGGTGCCGCCGGGCAGGCCCTTGTCGGTGACCATGTCCCCGCTCCAGGTGCCCAGGAAGGCGGCCGGCACCGCGTTCGGCCCGCCCGTCGCGGGCGCCGGGGACGACGCGGAGGCGGACGGCGCCGTCGACGGGGACGCCGACGGGGTGTCCGTCCCGCCCGGCACGAAGGCCCCCGGCGAGGCGATCGCGTCGCTCGGATCGACGGACGGAACCGGCAGCGGCCCCACGGCCGGCACCACCGGGTCGTCGCGGTGCAGCCCCTCGTACAGCCCGTACCCCACGCCCCCGAGCACCGCGGCCGTCAGCACCGCCACCGTCGCGAGCCCGACCCGTCGCCGCCACCACGGCTTGGCGGGCGTCACGGCCGGCCCGAATCCCCCGGGCGGGTGGACCCACGGGGGGAGGGTCGGAGTCGGCAGCACCTCGGCCCGGTCCTCGTCCCCGGCCGCCTCCGGTGCGGCCGCGGCCGCTTCCGTCGGCTCCTCCGGCTCGCCCTCCAGGTCCAGCAGCCGCACCGCGCTGCGCCCCACCCCCGCCGCCAGCGCCGGCGGCAGGAAGCCCCAGAGCCGGGCGGTGCCCACCCCGTCCGGGTCCAGCCGGGCGGCCAGCTGCTGCGGGGTGGGCCGCGCGGCCGGGTCCTTGGCCAGGCAGTCGAGCACGATCGCCCGCAGCGGCTCGGCCAGCCCGGCGACGTCCGGCTCCTCGTGCAGCACCCGGTAGAGCAGGACGGCGGCGCTGACCCCCTCGCCGAAGGGGTGCACGCCGGTGGCGGCGAAGGCCAGGACGGCGCCCAGCGAGAAGACGTCCCCGGCCGGTCCGACCGGCCGCCCGTTCGCCTGCTCCGGCGCCATGAAGCCCGGCGAGCCGACCACATAACCCGATCGGGTGAACCCGCTGGTCGCGTCCAGCGCCCGGGCGATCCCGAAGTCGATCAGCCGCGGCCCGTCCAGGGTCAGCAGGACGTTGGACGGTTTGACATCGCGGTGCACCAGGCCGAGCCCGTGCACGTGGACGAGCGCCTCGGCGAGCCCGACCCCGAGCGCGCGGACGGCCGGCTCGGGCAGCGGCCCGTACTCCTGGACGGCGACGGTGAGCGCGGGGCCCGCCACGTAGCCGGTGGCGACCCAGGGCTGCTCGCCCTCGGTGTCGGCGTCCAGCACGGGCGCCGTCCAGCTGCCGCCGACCCGCCGGGCGGCGGCCACCTCCTGCCGGAACCGGGCGCGGAACTCGGCGTCGTCCGCCAGCTCCGAGCGCACCACCTTGACGGCCACGGTCCGCCCGCCGGCCGTCCGACCGAGGTAGACCCGGCCCATCCCGCCCGAACCGAGCCGCCGCAGCAGCCGGTAGGCGCCCACCTGGCGCGGGTCGTCCGACCCCAGTGCCCGCATGCCCCGCACGCTCCCCTCGCACTCGCACGCACGGCCCCGGGCGGGTGCCCGGCCGCGTACGCCGCTTCCGGGGCGCCTCCCGCGGGGCCACCCGCCGGACGCGCCTCGGGAGCAGACCGTACCGGGCCGGGCCGACCCCCGGGGGTCGGCCCGTCTCCGGGGCTCCTCTCCGGGGCCCGTCTCTCTCGGCCCGGCTCCCGGGGCCCGGGGAGCTACTGCCCGACCGGCAGTGCCACCGGCTCCAGCAGCTCCACCGCCACGTCCGGCGTGAAGCCGCTGTCGTGCGCGACCCGCCGGGCGAACTCGGCGACCCCGGCCAACTGCCGCTCGCCGAGCGAGAAGTCCAGCGCCTCGCTGAAGTACCGCTCCAGCACGTCCGGTCCGAAGGCCTCCCAGCGGGCGGCCTGCTCGGCGACCTTGGCGGCCTCCACCAACGACAGGTCGCGGGACTCCAGGAAGGCCCGGTGGACGGCCGCGGTCAGCTCGGGGCAGCGCTCGGCGAACTCCCGGCGCACCGCCCAGACCGCGAAGACGAACGGCAGGCCGGTCCACTCCTTCCACATCGCGCCCAGGTCGTGGACGGTCAGCCCGAGGTCGGCGGCCTGCCCGAGGTAGGCACGCAGCGCCGGGTCGCCGATCAGGACGGCGGCGTCGGCCTCGGCCAGCATCGCGCTGAGGTCGGGCGGGCAGCTGAAGTAGTCCGGGCGGACGCCCTCGCGCTCCTCCAGGAGCAGCCGGGCCAGCCGGACGGAGGTGCGGCTGGTGGAGCCGAGGGCGACCCGGCGGCCGTCGAGGTCGGCGAGCGGCACCTTGCTCACGATCAGGCAGGACATCACCGGGCCGTCGCTGCCGACCGCGATGTCGGGCAGGACCAGCAGGTCGGCGGCGTTGCGCAGGTACTCCACGCAGGTGATCGGCCCGATGTCCAGGGAACCCCCGACGAGCTGGTCGCTCAGCTTCTCCGGGGTGTCCTTGGTGAGGTCGAGATCGAGCAGATTGCCGGTCCTGGCGAGACCCCAGTAGAGGGGAACGCAGTTCAGGAACTGAATATGGCCGACCCGCGGCCTGACCGGCGTGTTCTCCTGGGGCTCCCGCGTTTGCGCGTCCGCTGCCACTGCGCCGCTCCCTTGCTGTTCGTGCGCTTCCCCGCAGCGTATGCCCGCTGTTCACGACGGTTCGCACCGGCCACCCGACACGCGCACTCGCGCCCTCAACAGGCCTTCGCGCGCCCGCTCGCAGCCCTCACGACACGCCCCGTCCGCACCGCAAGCGACCCCTGGTCGTCACAGCGACCGCATGCTAGCGTTGCCCTCAGTTGCAGTTTGATTCCCCTTGCAGTACTTGAAGCCTGCGGAGCATGTAACCGCGGGCTTTTTGTAGTTTTTCAGCAATATCGAAAAACTTCGGACTCGTCCGGAGGCAGGGCGATCAGCGCAGCGGACCGGGTGCCACACGGTGTGGCCCCCGACACGCATCGCAAGGAGAACGGCATGGCTCAGGGAACCGTCAAGTGGTTCAACGCTGAGAAGGGCTTCGGTTTCATCGCCCAGGATGGCGGCGGCCCCGACGTCTTCGTCCACTACTCCGCCATCAACGCGAACGGCTTCCGTTCGCTGGAGGAGAACCAGACGGTCACCTTCGACGTCACCCAGGGCCCGAAGGGTCCGCAGGCAGAGAACGTCACCGCTGTCTGAGCATCCTCTGATGTTCTGATCGCTCGGGACCCCTACGGGTCCGCCGGCGGCTCCCGACAGCCGTCACCATGAGCACAAGAGCAACACCCAAGGGGGCCTGCCCATCGCGGCGGGCCCCCTGCCTTTTCCCCGCACCCTCCCCCGCCGGGAGAGCACGGCGAAGGGCCTGCCCCCACACCTTCCGGTGCGGGGGCAGGCCCTTTTCGTACGACTGCGGTCAGGCCGCGACCGGAGCCTTCGCGCCGGCCTGCGCCGGGGCGGCGGCCGACGGCGCGTCCTCCCCGTACAGGTCACCGGAGGGGTTGTTGTACGCGTCGGTGTCCAGGATCTTCTCCCGCGCCGCGACCAGCACCGGCACCAGCGCCTGCCCGGCGACGTTCGTCGCGGTGCGCATCATGTCCAGGATCGGGTCGATGGCGAGCAGCAGGCCGACGCCCTCCAGCGGCAGGCCCAGGGTGGACAGGGTCAGCGTCAGCATGACGATCGCACCGGTGAGGCCCGCGGTCGCGGCCGAGCCGACCACCGAGACGAAGGCGATCAGGACGTAGTCCTTGATGCCGAGCTCGATGTTGTAGACCTGGGCGACGAAGATCGCGGCGACCGCCGGGTAGATCGCGGCGCAGCCGTCCATCTTGGTGGTGGCGCCGAACGGGACGGCGAAGGAGGCGTACTCGCCGGGGACGCCGAGGCGCTCGGTGACGCGGCGGGTGACCGGCAGGGTGCCGACCGAGGAGCGCGAGACGAAGGCCAGCTGGATCGCGGGCCAGGCGCCCTTGAAGAAGTGCAGCGGGTTGAGGCCGGCGGCGAAGCGCAGCAGCAGCGAGTAGACGACGAACAGCACCAGCGCGCAGCCGACGTAGATGTCCAGGGTCAGCGTGGCGAAGGGCTTGAGCAGGTCCCAGCCGTACTTGGCGACGGACTTGCCGATCAGGCCGAGGGTGCCGAGCGGCGAGAGCCGGATGACCCACCACAGGGCGGTCTGGGTCAGCTCCAGCACGGACTCGCTGAGCTTGAGGACCGGCTCCGCCTTGGCGCCGAGCTTGATGATCGCGGCGCCGACCACGACCGCCATGAAGACGATCTGCAGCACGTTCACCTTGGCGAAGGCGTCGACGATGTTGGTCGGGAAGATCCCGGTCAGGAAGTCGACCCAGGTGCCCTTGGAGTCGAGCGCCTTGAGGCCCTCGGTCTTCAGGTTGGTGCCCTGGCCGGGGTTGGTCAGCAGGCCCAGGCCCAGGCCGATGGCGACCGCGATCAGCGAGGTGATCATGAACCAGAGCAGCGTGCGGGTGGCCAGCCGGGCCGCGTTGGTGACGCCCCGCAGGTTGGCGACGCTCACCACGATCGCGGTGAACACCAGCGGCGGGACGGCCAGCTTGAGCAGCTGGACGAAGATCTTGCCGATCGTCTCCAGGGTGGTGGCCAGCCAGGAGATGTCGGCGGCACGGGCCAGGTAGCCGAGGCCGACGCCGAGCACGAGGCCGGCGACGATCTGCACCCAGAACGGTGTCTTGCGGATGCGGGCGAGCACGGACGGCGACGAGGTCGCCTCGGGCGCTGTGGACATGGGGGTGCGGCTCCGGGGGAGGGCGTTGCTGACGGTGGGGTGTGGGGCGGAGGAGGCGGCACGACACGGGGCCGGATGTGAGGAGGTCACGGACCCCGTTCAGGGGCGTGCCGCCGGAATACAGCTCATGGCGCGACAACGGCGCGGGCTGTCCACAGCACCGGTCAGAGCGCACGGGCGGGCGGCGCCGGGCAGCGGGCCCGGGCCGTGCATCCGCAGTGCGTCTGAGGTGGTCACGGTCGACACGTTAGCAGTAAAGGTTTGAGATGTTCAAAGTAGTTGTTTGAGATCGGGCCACCCCTCGACATGCCGCGAGGACGAGCTCCGGACACGAACGACGCTGACACCCCATCAGGCGCACCCTCCGGCCGGATTGACCGCACGGCAGTTATACGTATAACTTTGACAGCGTCCCCGCCCTCCCCTGCCCTGACCGGAGAAGAGCACCGATGGGCTACCTCGCCCTGCTTCGAGCCCCGCACGTCACCCGACTCCTGCTCGGCACCCTGCTCGGCCGCATGCCCGCCGGAATGACCGCCCTGGTGATCGCCCTCGCCCTGCGCGACGCCGGAGTCCCGTACAGCCGGATCGGCCTGGCCACCGCCGCCTACGCGATCTCCGCCGCCGTCGGCGGACCGGTGCTCGGGCGGATCGTGGACCGCACCGGACAGCCCCGCGTCCTGCTCGCCTCCGCCGTGGTGGCCGGCGGCGGGTACGCGCTGCTCGCCCTCGACCCCGGCTCCCCGGTCGCCGCGCCCCTCGGCGCCGCCATAGCCGGCCTCGCCATGCCCCCGCTGGAGCCCTGCCTGCGCTCGCTCTGGCCGGACGTGGTCGAGGAGGAACAGCTCGACACCGCGTACGCCTTCGACTCCGCCTCCCAGCAGATCCTCTACGTGGCCGGACCGCTGGCCGTCGCCGGCATCGCCGGCCTGTTCAGCCCAGTCGCCGCACTCTGGGTCGCCGCCGGACTCGGACTGGCCGGCGCGCTGATCGTCGCCACCGCCGCACCGGCCCGCGCCTGGCGCGCCCCCGCCCGCGAACAGTCCGCCGGACTGCTCGGACCGCTCCGCTCCCCCGGCCTGGTCCTGCTGCTGATCGGCCTGGCCGGCGCCGGCTGGGCGGTCGGCGCGCAGAACGTGCTCTTCATCGCCTACGCCGAACAGCACACCGGCGAACTGCCGGGCGGCGGCGGCACCCTGCTGGCACTGGCCGCCCTCGGCGGCCTGCTCGGCGCGCTCGCCTACGGCGTGATCGACTGGCGCCGGACCACCGCGACCCGCACCTGGATGATGGCCCTCGCGATGGCCGCCTCCTACCTCCCGCTGGTGACACTGCCCGGCCCGTACCCGATGGCCGCCCTGGCCTTCCTCTCCGGGATCGTGCTCGCCCCGCTGCTCGCGGCCGCCTTCGTCCTGGTCGCCGAACTGGCACCGACCGGCACCGTGACCGAGGCCTTCGCCTGGCTGGTGACCCTCTTCGCCACCGGCAACTCACTCGGCTACGCCGTCTCCGGCCACCTCGCCGAAGACTCCCTCCGCTCCGTGGCCCTCTGCGCGGCCGGCGGCATCGCCCTCGGCGGCCTGCTGCTCTTCGGCGCCCGGGGCTGGTTCCGCACCACCCCGGTCGCCGCACCCCCGCAGCCCGTCCCGGTGGGCTGACCCACCCCACGAACGACTGCGCCCGCCGGGGTCTGGCCGGCGGGCGCAGTCCTTTCGCCGCAGGCGTACCCGATCGGCCCGGTACGACCAGGGCCCCGACGTCGCGTCAGGACGCGGCGGGCACGGGGGCGGTCGAGGAACGCAGCACCAGCGAGGTGGCCAGCGGCGCGACCGGCTCCGCCCGCTCCCCGCGCAGCAGTCCGGCCAGCGCGGCCGCGCCCACCCGGCCCAGTTCCTCGCCGGGCAGGTCGACGGTGGTCAGCGGCGGGGCGAGCAGTCCGGAGACCGCGACGTTGTCCATGCCGACCACGGACAGGTCGTCCGGCACCCGCAACCCCCGCTCGGCGGCGGCCTGGTAGACCCCGGAGGCGACCACGTCGTCGTCGCAGATCACCGCGCGCGGACGGTCCGCCCGCTCCAGCAGCTCACCGGCCACGCTCCGCGCGGCGGCATACCCCTCGTTCAGGCTCACGCCCAACTCCACGACGTCCAGCCCCAGTTCGCGCACCGCCTGCTCGAAGGCGGCCTGCCGGACCCGGAAGGTGTACGCGGCGTGGGTGGAGCGCAGGTGACCGATCCGGCGGTGGCCGAGGGCGGCCAGGTGCTCCACGGCCGCGCGCATCCCGCCGGCCACGTCGAGCTCCACGGTCGGGCGCGCCCGGTCGGTACCGGGGTCGGCGTCCAGGAAGACGGCGGGGGTGTCGGCGGGCAGCTCGCCGAGCTGGCTGTCGTCCGGGGAGCAGATCAGCAGGCCGTCGAAGCGGCCGGCGGTGGCGGCCTCGGCGAGGGTGGCGCTGCCCCAGCCGGAGCTGACCACGACCGCCAGGCCGTGCCGGCCGGCCTCGTGGTGGACGCCCTCCAGCACCCGGCCGAAGAACGGCCCCTGCAGATTGGGCACGGCCAGCATGATCATCCCGCTGCGGCCCAGCCGCAGCTGGCGGCCGGCCGCCTGCGGGCGGTAGCCGAGGCTGCGGGCGGCCTCCCGGACCCGCGCCCGGGTGGCCTCGGAGACCCGGCGGCCGGCCTCCGCTCCGGAGAAGACCAGTGAGACGGTGGCCTGCGAGACCCCGGCGAGCCGGGCCACGTCCCGCCCGGTGGGTCGGCGCACGGGGGCCGGCCAGGTCCCGCTCCCACTCCCGGCGGGCCGATCGGCGTCAGGCCGATCGGCGTCAGCGGGCCGGTCGGCGGCGGCGCGGGGATCGGCGGGCACGGCGGACGGCGGTCTCAGGGCGGGGGTCAGTTCTTGCCGGCGGCGGCCGCGCGGGCGGCCTCGTCCGCGGCGTCCTCCTCGGCGTTCTGCACGGCGATCCGCTCGGCGGTACGGCTGCGCATCCCGGCGACCTTGGTGGTGATCTGGGTGGACATCTCGTCGCGCTGCTTGCTCAGCAGCACGTAGCTCAGCGGCGCGGAGGCCACCGCGGCCAGCAGGAACAGGAAGATCGTCCCGGCCTGCCCGCTGACCGGGATGATCTGGAAGTGCCCGAGCAGCAGGGCCACCAGCAGGCAGCCCAGGAAGATGCTGACCCGCATGGAGGTGTAGCGGAGCGTGGCGTGCGACTTCTGCGGGCCGTTGCTGCTCACTGGGACACATCCTTCTGGGTTCGGGCCGGGGCGGGTCTTCCAGTCAAGCATGCCTGACGGCCGGCGCGGGCTGGGCCCCTCCTGCCCGAAGGCGGGCAAGGCTGGGCCCCTCCCGCCCGAAGGCGGGCAAGGAGGGCGGGTCCGCCGTCCACGGCCGTCGCGCCCCGCCCGGGGCCGGGTCAGCGCAGATCGAGCCACATGGTGATGTCGTCGCGGTCGTCGCCGGGGGCGACCCGGATCGCGGCCGGCACCCGGCCGACCTCGCGGTAGCCGCTGCGGCCGTAGAAACCCTCCAACCCCTGGCCGCCGCGCGCGGTCAGCCGCAGCGACTGCAGGCCCCACTCCCGGGCGACCCGCTCGGCCTCGGCGAGCAGCCGGGCACCGTGGCCGAGGCCCTGGAAGTCGGGATGCACCATGACCCGCTTGAGCATCCGCCAGTGCTCCATCAGCTCGAAGCGCATCGACGCGAAGAACAGCACCCCGACCAGCCGCCCGGTCGCGCTCTCGTGCGCGACCAGCAGCCGGTCGGGGCCCTCCGGGGCGACCCCGGCGAACTGGCGTTCGGCGGTGTCCCAGACCTCGTCCTCGGTGACCGGCGCCACGAAGCCGACCGCGCCGCCGGCGTTGGTCACGTCCGTCCACAGCCGCACCACGGCGGTGCGCAGGTCGGGGTCGAGCTTCGGGTCCAGGGTGAAGGTGAGCGCCATGATGCGGAGCCTAGACCTCCACTCGAACACACCAGCGAACAGGCTTCCGGGAACGAGCCGCGGCGAACGGACCGCCGCGGACACGCCGCCGCGGACCGGCCCCTTACGACAGGGCCGGCACCGCCCGCTCCGTCGGCCGCCCGGTGCGCAGCGCCAGGCAGAGCCCGACCGCGATCGCGCACAGCGCGCCGGCGCCGTACCAGGTGAGGTCGTAGTTCCCGAGCGCGTCGCGGGCCAGGCCGGCCAGCCCGGCGACGACGGCCGCGCCGATCTGGTGGGCGGCGAGCACCCAGCCGAAGACGATCGGGGCGTCCTCGCCGAAGTGCCGGCGGCACAGCGCGACGGTCGGCGGCACGGTGGCCACCCAGTCCAGGCCGTAGAAGACCACGAAGGCGAGGATCGGCGGCTGGAGCGAGCCGGCGAGCAGCTGCGGCAGCAGGAGCAGGGACAGGCCGCGCAGCCCGTAGTAGACGGTGAGCAGCAGCCGGGAGTCGACCCGGTCGGTGAGCCAGCCGCTGAACACGGTGCCGGCCACGTCGAACAGGCCGATCAGGGCGAGCAGGCTCGCGGCGGTGGTGACCGGCATGCCGTGGTCGTGCGCGGCCGGGATGAAGTGGGTGCCGACCAGTCCTGCGGTGGTGGCGCCGCAGATCGCGAAGGAGCCGGCCAGCAGCCAGAACGGCCGGGTCCGGGCGGCGTCGCGCAGCACCCTCAGCGAACGGGCCAGCGCGCGGCCGTCGTTGACGGGGGCGGGCGGGGCCTCGGTCGCGCCGTACGGGAGCAGGCCGATGTCGGCGGGCCGCTCGCGCATCAGCAGCAGGACGGGCACGGCGACGGCGCAGGCGGCGAGCGAGACCACGACCACGGCCGCGCGCCAGCCGTGCCGCTCGACCAGCCAGGCGCCGACCGGCAGGAAGACCAGGTTGCCCGCGGCGCCGGCGGCGGTGAGCACCCCGGTGACCAGGCCCTGGCGGGCCTGGAACCAGCGGCCGGTGATGGTGGTGGCGAAGGCTCCGGCCATCGAGCCGCTGCCGAGGCCGACCAGCACGCCCCAGCAGAGCACCAGTTGCCAGGGCTGGCGCATCAGCATGGTGAGTCCGGCGCCGACCGAGATGGTCAGCAGGGCGCAGACCACCACCAGGCGCACGCCGAAACGGTCCATCAGGGCGGCGGCGAAGGGAGCCGTGAGGCCGTACAGGGTGAGGTTGACGGAGGTGGCGCTGGAGATCGTCCCGAGCGACCACCCGAACTCGTTGTGCAGGGCGTCCATCATCAGGCTGGGCGTGGAGCGGAAGCCCGCCGAGCCGAGCAGGACGAGCAGGGCGACGCCGGCCACCACCCAGGCGTAGTGCACCCGGGGGCGCTGGGCGGGGGTGGGCCGGTCGGGATCGGATGCGGCGGCGGGAGTGGGGGCGAGGGCGCTGCGTTCGGTCACGCGGAAGAGTTTCCCGAGCCTCCGGTTCCCGAACGAGTGGCCTGAATGACAGCTTTCGCAAGAATCGGGCCACCGGTCCGGCGTACCCTGGCCCGGACCCATCGACCGGCGGAAGGAAACGGCATGGCGCACCTGGTCGCGGTACTGGCGCTGGAGGGCGTGATCGCCTTCGAACTCGGCATCCCCGCCCGGATCTTCGGCACCGCCAGGGACGGCGAGGGGCGGCCGTACTACCAGGTGGCCACCTGCACGGTGGACGGCGGGCCGGTCGGCACCAGCACGGACTTCCGGATCGCGGTCGACCACGGCCCCGAACTGCTGGAGCGGGCCGACACGGTGGTGATCCCGGCCTCCCACGACGCCGGCCCGGACGGCGTCGACGCCGCCCTCACCCCCGAACTGGCCGCCGCGCTGCGCCGGATCCGGCCCGGCACCCGGCTGATGTCGATCTGCACCGGCTCGTTCCTGCTGGCCGCCGCCGGCCTGCTGGACGGCCGTCCGGCGACCACCCACTGGAGCTACACCGACCGCTTCGCCCGGATGTACCCGCAGGTGAGGCTCGACCCGGACGTGCTCTACACCGACGACGGCGACCTCCTCACCTCCGGCGGGGTGGCCGCCGGGGTGGACCTGTGCCTGCACGTGGTGCGCCGCGACCACGGCAGCGCGGTGGCCAACGCGGTGGCCCGGGCCTGCCTGGTGCCGCCGTGGCGCGACGGCGGCCAGAAGCAGTACGTGGAGGCCCCGAGCCCGGTGGAGACCGGCGGCTTCAGCACCACCGCCGTCCGCGCCTGGGTGCTGGAGCACCTGGACGAGCCGCTGCCGCTGCGCCAACTCGCCGACCGGGCGGGCATGAGCGTACGGACCTTCACCCGGCGCTTCCGCGAGGAGACCGGCGCCAGCCCCGGCCAGTGGATCACCACCCAGCGCACCGAGCGGGCCCGTCAGCTGCTGGAGCGCACCGACCTGACGATCGACCAGGTCGCCCGGGAGTCCGGATTCGGCACCGCCGCCTCGCTGCGGCTGCAGCTGCGCGGCCGCCTGGACGTGGCCCCGAGCACCTACCGGCGCACCTTCCGGACCATCCCGGCCGAGGCGGGACCGGAGGTGCGGCGCGCATCCTGAGTGAAGCCTGGGAGAAGACTGGCGGCTGGCCTGAATTCGCCGTTCCCGGAGGGCGCCACGGACGGCGGCCGACCGCGCGCACCCCGAGCGCAGCGTGGCAGGCCGCCATCCGATCGCGACGCGCGGGCCCTGAACCCGCGCCGCGGCCTCCGCACTCGCCGAGGAAAGGCCCGCGACCGGCGGTCCACGGTCCCCCCTGCTGGCGCGATCCCCCTGAACAGCAGCACCGTGGCGGCGGACGGACATCCCCTCGGCGTCCCCTCGCAACGGAGAGCCGCACCCAAGCGTGATCAGTCGGATACGTCACGTCAATGGGTAGTCCGAAATTCGGAATGGTTGCGTCACCTTTCGGCCGGTGATCGGCACCGGCCGGGGACCGCACCGAAAGCCGCTATTGCGCCAAAGCCGCCCAGTCCGCGCCCTCCAGCGGATCGGCCGGGCGGGCGTCCGCGCCGATCTCGCACCAGACCCGCTTGCCCGAGCCGTCCGGGTACCAGCCCCAGCGCTCGCAGAGCAGCTCGACCAGTTCCAGGCCCCGCCCGTTGGTGGCGTCCTCGTCCGCCCCGGCGTGCCGCGGGGCCGGGGCGGCCTGACTCGCGTCGGCCACCTCCACCCGTAGCGGGCCGGCCGGACCGTCCTGCGCCGCGTCGTCGGCCAGCGGCAGACAGAGTCTCAGCACGGCCGGACAGCCGGTGTGCACCACGGCGTTGGTCACCAGCTCCGAGACCACCAGCACCACCGTCTCGGCGATCGGCTCGTCCGGGTCCACGCCGTGGTTCAGCAGCCGCGAGCGCACCCACCGACGGGCCCGGCCGACCTCGGCGGGGTCCGCCTGCACCGCAAGCTGTACCTGAAGAACCTGCACCGCTCCACCACCCGCACTCGCAGTTCGGCCATCGTCCCGATCGGGCCGGATCGGCCTGCGGCCCTCGCACATCGCCCGGTGCCACCCGAGGCTCACCCGGGCGCTCGCCGCCCCGTCCGCCCGGCACCGACTCGTCCGCGCCAACTCGTCGGTCGCGCACCGGCCGCGACACGAATACGCCTCAGGATGGGTGGGCGGGCGGACCGCAGCAAGCGCTTCGGGCATATTCCGGCGATCGGGGGACAGGGCAGTGCATACTGTCCCGTTCACTCTCGCGAGCCTCGCACCGGCACTCGTCCGACCCGGGCCGGCCTGCCGGTCCTCCAGGCGGGAACCTACCGCCGGACACCCCCCGCACCCCGCCCGCCACTCGCGAACCACCCGTGCGACATATGTCCAGCTGATCTCGAACGGCGCCGTCGGCGGACCGTCCCACGAGCGGACCGTCCCACCATGTGACGATCCACCGGACGTTGCCGGATTCCCTCCCGCCACGAACCGGCCACGGGATACCGTTGGGTAACGCCAGCGAACCGGGCAGGAGGGTGGTTCCCGATGGCCACCCCTGACCGCACTCCGCGCTGGGACGAGCAGTTGCAGCGGCGCCTCGCCCGCGGCGAGGAGACCGCGCTCGGCGAACTCTACGACCAGCTCGCGCCGATGGTGCACGGCCTGGCCGGGCGGGTACTCGCCGACCAGGCGGCCGCCGCCCAGCTCACCCGGGAGATATTCGCCCACGTCTGGGAACACCCCGAGGACTTCGACCCCGCCCAGGGCTCGCTGCGCTCCTGGCTCGGCGCGCTCACCCACCGCCGCGCGGTCGAGCGGCTGCGGGCGCGGCGCGCCGCCGAGTGGACCGGGGGCGGCGGCTCCGGCGCGGCCGAGGAGGAGATCCGCGCCGTGGCCACCGCCGCACGCGTGCAGTACGTGGTCGACTCCCTGCCGCAACCCCTGCGTGAGACCATCGCGGTGACGTACTACGACGGGCGCACCTACCAGGAGACGGCCCGGATGCTCGGCATCGGCGAGCAGGCCGCCAAGCAGCGGATGCGGCTCGGCCTGGAGCTGCTGGCCACCGAACTGGCCGACGAGCGCGCCCGCCAGGACGAGGACGGGAACAGGTGACGTGAGCGAGCGGAGCGAGCGAACCATCAAAAGGTGCCCGTCTCGCGAAGCGACCGCCGAGCGCAGCGAGGTGGGGGCATGAGCGAGGAGCAGCACGACGCCCAGCGCTCGCTGCTCGGCGCCTGGGCCCTCGGTGCCTGCCCGCCGCGCGAGGCCGCCGAGTTGGAGCAGCACCTGCGCGACTGCCCGGAGTGCGCCCGGGAGGCGGCCCGGCTGCGCGACGCGGCCGGCTGGCTCTCCCTGGACGAGCCGCTGGACCAGCCGGGCTCACTGCGCCAGCAGGTGCTGGACTGGTGCCTGGCCCGCCGCCCGGCCGAACTCCCCGTCCCCGCCTGGGGGATGCCGTACACCGCGGAGACCGCCAAGCTCGACGCGCTGCTGCGCGACCTCGGCCCGGAGGAGTGGCAGGAGGTGGCCGAACTGCCGTGGCACGGCGGCACCGAGCGGCTGCGCCCGGCCGAGGTGCTGGGCCGGCTGACCGCCGTGGACGGCGTGCTGGCGCTCGCGCTCGGCCTGCCCGACCCGGTGCCGGCCACCGCGGCTGCGCCCGTCCCGCCCGCCGAGCGCCGGGTGCCGCCGCAGGAGACGGCCGTCCCGGCGCCGCGGGTCCCGCCGCAGGGCGGCCCGTACACCGCGCTCACCGCGCGCGCCGCACGGCTGCTCGCCGACCAGTCCGGCCTGCCGCCGCAGTCGGTGCGCTCCAGGTGGCGGCGGCAGACCCACGACCTGGTGCGCGGTGCCGCGCTCGCCCCGCAGGGCAGCGCCCCGGTCGACCTCGGCTTCGCGGTGCTGCCGCTGCGCGACGCCTTCGTGGACCGTGCCCTGGAGTGCTACGTGCACGGCGAGGACGTGGCCCGCGCGGTCGCCTACCCGTACGACCCGCCGGCCCCGCAGCACCTGCGGCAGATGGTGGAGCTGGTGGTCCGGCTGCTCCCCCGGGCGCTGGCCGGGCTGCGCGCGGCGCGCCCCGAGCACGCCGGGAGGCCGGGTGCGCCGGCCGGGAGCCCGACGACCGACGGCGCGGTGGGCGGCCGACGGCTGCGGCTGGTGGTGGACGGTCCGGCGGCCGGCGAGTGGCTGGTGCCGCTGGACGGTCCGGAGGCCGGGCCGCCCGGCGGGGAGCCGGTGGCCTCGATGGTGCTGGACGGCCTGGAGCTGTGCCAGTTGGCCGCCGCGCACCGCGATCCGGACCGGCTGCCGGTGGGCGAGCACGGCGACCGGGCCGCGGTGCGCGAGGTGCTGCACGCGCTGCCGCTGCTCTCGCGGCCGTAGCCGGGACTACGCGAAGACGACCGTACGGGTGCCGTCCAGCAGCACCCGGTGCTCGCTGTGCCACTTGACCGCGCGGGCCAGCGCCTGGCACTCGACGTCCCGGCCGAGCGCGACCAGCTGGTCCGGGCTGACGTCGTGGGTGACCCGGGCCACCTCCTGCTCGATGATCGGGCCCTCGTCGAGGTCGGCGGTGACGTAGTGCGCGGTGGCGCCGATCAGCTTCACGCCGCGGGCGTGCGCCTGGTGGTACGGCTTGGCGCCCTTGAAGCTCGGCAGGAAGGAGTGGTGGATGTTGATCACCCGGCCGGACAGCTCGGTGCACAGCTGGTCGGAGAGCACCTGCATGTAGCGGGCCAGCACGACCAGTTCGACGTCCTCCTTGGCGACCAGGTCCAGCAGCTGCTGCTCGGCCTCGGCCTTGGTGTCCCTGGTGACCGGGATGTGGTGGAACGGGATGCCGTAGCTCTCGGTCAGGTCCCGCAGGTCGGTGTGGTTGGAGACCACCGCGGCGATCTCCACCGGCAGCGCGCCGATCCGGGTGCGGTAGAGCAGGTCGTTCAGGCAGTGCCCGAACTTGCTGACCATCAGGATGATCCGCATCCGCTGCTCGGTCGGGTGGATCTGCCAGTCCATCCCGAAGGAGGCGCCGATCGCGGCGAAGCTGGCCCGCAGCTTGTCGGCGGTGACCGGCTCGGGGGCGGAGAAGTGCACCCGCATGAAGAACAGGCCGCTGTCCCCGTTCCCGAACTGCTGGCTGTCGATGATGTTGCAGCCGGTCATGAAGAGGTAGCTGGAGACAGCGTGGACGATGCCCTGCTTGTCGGGGCAGGACAGCGTGAGGACGTACTGGGCGCTGACCGGCTGCTGTTCCACTGGGGATATCCCGTCCTGATGTCGTACGTGGGTGAATGGTCCAGCGTGTCACATCCTGGACAGTCGCCGCCCCGCTGCCCGAACTGCGGGACGGCGCTGCCCGACGGACGGCCTCAGACCTGGGTGAGGATGCGCAGCACGTCCAGCGACTTGGGCGCCGCGTCCGGGTCGTCCCCGTCGCCGACGGCCAGCGCGACGTGCGCCTCCCGGGCGGCCCGGACGGTCTCCGGCCAGCCGGGGTGGCCGAGGTAGGCGGAGGCCGGGGCGTCCGCGCCGACCTCGTGCAGCATCTGCACCGCGCGCAGCACCGCGACGTCGACCAGGGCGGCCTCGGCGGAGTCGCGGAACATCGTGCCCACGTACTTCTCGGCCGACCAGCGGTCCAGCCAGGTGTCCTCGACCAGCCGGTAGACGGCGTCGGTCACGTCCCCGTACCCCTCGCGGCCGGCCAGCCAGGTCTCCTGCTGGAAGCCGGGGTCGGACAGCATGTGCAGCGCCGAGCGCAGTCGCGCTCGCCAGCGCCACCAGGGCAGGTCGTTGAGGGGCATGCCGCCCATCGTGCTGGAGCGGTGGCCCGGACGAGAAGGGTTTCGGGCAGACCTGTGCGAAGAATCTGTGCTGGCGGACATGGTGAACGATCGTACGTTCCCCGTCTGTTCGTGCTCCACTCGCGATCTACACGCGTACCTCTTCGGATTTCAGCTCCCGTTTGCCGAACGTTCGCATTTCGGCCCTCTCGGCTTGTGGCTCCGGGGCTTGGCTGGTTCCGGTGCGCCGGATGGCGCCCAGAGAGGGAAGACCGATGACCAGCCGAAGGGACTCGTTCCGGGCCCGTCCCCCGATCGCCCGACGTCGCCGTCGGCGCCCGATCGCCGCCGCGGTGACCGCCGCGGTGCTGCTCCCCACTCTCTTCTCGGCCTCCGCGTGCGGCGGATCGGCGGACGCCTCCAGCAGTGCCGACGAGTTGACCGTGATGACCTGGGCCCCGTCCGACACCGGCTCGGCGGACCGGCCCGGCATGACCGCGCTCGCCGAGGCGATCGGCCAGGACGTCAACATCAAGGGCGGGTTAAACGGCCACCGGCTGCACGTGATCACCTGCAACGAGCACAACCGGGCGGACGGCGCCAAGGCCTGCGCCCAGCAGGCGGTGGACGCCAAGGCGGTCGCCGTGATCGGCTCCTACAGCCAGTGGGGCGACGCCTTCATGCCGGTGCTGGAGCGCGCCGGCATCCCGCTGATCGGCGGGTACGGCCTCTCCCAGCCCGAGTTCTCCAGCCCACTGTCCTACCCGGTGGACGGCGGGATGCCCGCGCTGATCGCCGGCAGCGGCCGCCAGCTGGTCGACGCCGGCTGCAAGGCCGTCTCGCTGGTCCGCCCGGACACCCCGGCCGGTGACAACCTGCTCGGCTACCTGGGCAACGCGCTCAAGCCGGCCGGGATCAAGCTGCTGGACGTCAAGACGCCCGAGCAGTCCTCGGACTACAGCCAGTGGGTCCGCAAGGCGATCGGCAGGGACGAGCCGGGCAACTGCATCACCAGCGCCCTGGCCGCCGAGCCGACCGGCAACCTGCTGGACTCCTACCGGCGGCAGAACCCGAAGAACACCCGGATCGCCTCGGTGATCGGCAGCGTCCAGCAGTCGGTGGTCGACTCCACCGGCGGCGACTCCGGCCCGCTGTCCGGCGCGTTCGTCACCAGCTGGTACCCGCCGGAGTCGGCCAAGGTCTGGGACGGGCTGCGCGGGGTGGTGCGCTCCGACACCACCGGCGGGCGGCCCATCGACGTCTCCGACCCCGGCGTGCAGACCACCTGGGTCGCCTACGAGGTGTTCCGGTCGGTGTCCGAGAAGCTGTCGGCGGCCGGCAAGCCGGTCACCGCGAAGTCGATCACCGCGCTGCTGGACAGCGGCGAGGGCATCGACGTGGGCCTCACCCCGCCGCTGAACTGGGGCACCACCAACATGCTGCCCAGCACCGAGTCGCCGCGGCTGGTGAACACCTGGGTCACCTACCAGGTGGTCAAGAACGGCCGGATGACCCTGCAGCAGCCGGGCTTCGTCGACGTCCGCTGGGTGCTCACCGGGGGCCGCCCCCCGGCCTGACCAGCGAACCCGGCTGTTGACTCGCCCGCTCGCCTCCGGGCCGCTCCGACCCGATGCCGACGGTCGGCGCTCCGGCGCTCGTGCCTCGCTGGTCGCTTCTCCCTTTCGGCACCGGCGCGGCCCTTTGGCTCGGGGCGGGACTCGCCCGCTCGCCTTGGCGCTCGGGGC